>JAIEMU010000082.1 GCA_019751895.1 Sphingobacteriaceae bacterium
CTCCATTTCGAATTGCGTCCGCTCTTGAATAACTATAAACTAATTCTGTCATTGTATTTTCCTTTTAAATTATTTTTAATAAAAGGACTTACCTAAATTTGTGTTAATACCCAATTGATTATATATGCTATAATATTCTACTTTTTAAACAAATTGAATTTAATAGTTGCTTGCTTGAACAAGCAACTAAATTAATATTTTATTTCATTAAGTCCTTGAAAAATCCTTATTATCCATTAATAAGGATTTTTATATTTTCCCTACTTCATTACATTTAAAAAATACTTGATTTCTTAATTCATGTAAATAATTTTGTATTAAATTACTATTTTCAGAATTAAGTTCAATCTCTAAATCTTTTAAAATTTCTTCAGGTGCATTATTTAAAGCAACATCTCTAAAATTATCTAAAAGTTCTTGTTTTATATTTTCTGACATATCGTTTTTAATAATATCCTGACATTGAGATATCGTTAATTGCATGGCTTTCTGCGCTGGATACTCGGCTAAAAGATCTGATGTGTAATAAGTATATTCATTATTATTTGAATTCATTGTGTGTTCCTTTTAAATTTTAGTGATTTTAATTAATCACTTTAATACTGTTTTTATAAGATTGAATTATAGTTAATACTTTGTATTAATTATAATTATTTTGTGAATTTGTGGCTATTAGTGTTTCATTTTACGTTCTCCTTAAAAATTTTTATAAAAATTTATACCTGCTACATGTTTTTCGTGTTAGAATAATGTTGTAGAGTTCTATCTCAATATTGATACTATACTCTTATTTTTTAGATTTGTCAAATTTATTTTTGATTATTTTATGCTATATTTTTGCCTAAAAACACAATGTATTGTTTTTAATACGTATTTCACCATAAATTATTTTAATAAATAATTCATTTTTTAACTCACCTCTAAGTTCCCCATCTTTTAATCATAAGTTAACCCAAATTTATTTCATAGTTTACTCAGGGGGATTTTGTAAATCACTGTATACCCTATTTCTTTGCTGGTGCAGGGGTGGCAGAAGAACCCTGATTATTTTAGACATGCCCCATAGATTAAATAAAATAAAAATGTATAAAATAATTCCTTCGCGGACAGCAGCGCCACCACGGCGTGAGTGGTAGAAAATAGGAAGATATAAACATCAATAAAAAAGTTAACACTCCCAATTAAAGTATTCATAGCATCGTATAAAACTTCCATAATCTACAAGCTTAAATTGTTAAGTTGCTTATTCTTTTTTTCGTTATCAACAATTATTGCTAATTGTTCTGTTAATAATAAATCATAATTTGTTTTAACCTCCTCATATTGTTTTTTTAACGCTACATAATCGTCTTGAGTGGCTAAACCGCTTTTTTTTAAACTTTCACGCACTTCACCATAATTTAGCTTTGCATCGTCTTTAAGTGTCTTTATTACGTGTTTAATGCTATCTAAACCTAGTACATTAAACAATTCCTGTAAATTTTCTTCAGCTCTATTAATTTGCAAATTTGTAAACTTAAAAGCATCTAAAAATCCGTTTTTATCATTTTCCAAATCTCTATTTTTTTGTTTTAACTTACAAATTTTAGCTTCTAATTCGCCAATTTTAGACCATTTTTCTAAATTATTTTGACGTTCAAAATCGATACTATCTTTACTAATTTCTAATTTTTTATTGAATTTTTTTTCAACATCAACTATTCTTTTTTGTTGCTGTCTATATTGTCCAGGCTCCAGGTGGACCGCTTGAGTCTGCTCCTTGCTTGTTCCTCTTTCCATCCTCATCGTTTCGCTTGCTATGTCCTGCAAAATCGATCCTGTACCCTCTGGCGGTCTGATTGTCTTTCCTGTTAATCTGTCAAACGCTTCAAACATAATATGACAATGTTTGTTTTCAATAAATTCTCCGTTTTCTATATGCCCCTCATCTTTATGCCAATTAATTTGAAGTAATTTAAAACCTAATTTTTTTTCAACTTCTGCACTAAATGCTTTTATGTCTTCGATTTTTGTATGCTCACCAGTCAACAAAATAATTTCTCGCAACGGCATACTCTGACTATGTGCTTTTCTTCCCGTTTTTTCTTTGTGTAATTTCTCAAATTCTAGCTCAATTTGTCTATATGTTTTTCCATCCATATAACTAACGCTTACATTTTTAGCGCTATATTCACTAAAAACATTTTTGTCCTCAATTAATCGATTATTATGTTTGTATGCTCCGTTAGTATTAATTCTTTTTCTTGTGCTCATCCTTGCAAATGCTTTACTCATTTTTTTCCCCTTATAAAATACACCCCTTTTTTATAAAATAACCTTTTTTTTAATCACTAAGACTATTTTTTAGTTTTATAACTACACTCACTGTGCTTACTACGTAAGCGAGTTCGTTTTTTCTATTATACACAATAAATTATGTAAAAGAAAAAAGCACAAAAATAAATTTTGTGCCTGCTACTTTTTTAGCAATTTTTGACAAGTCAGAAAATTACAAAAAAAGCACCTATTTAGTGTCATTCATTTATTATTAAAGATAAAATCGCACGAAGTATCAAAATTTGGCATTAAATCAGCAATTTGACGCACATATGTATTGATTTTTAAATTTTCAACTTGTGCAGCTGGTGCAGGTTTTACCAAAATTTTTCTTCTACGTTTTCTTGCCCTAATTGGCTGATTAAATACGACACTAACCAAGTTTTTAAACTCGTTTTGAGAACGTTTTTCTTGTTTTTTTTCAAGTTGAATAATACTCTTTTCGTAATTTTCGGCTGCCAGGAGTGCTGAATTAAAGTTATTTCTAATTGTTTGTAAATTTTGATGTGATATTTTTTTAATTGCAGATAAACTCAAATTTTTATTTTGTCTTTTTAGTAGCAAAATCGCCATTTCGATTTTTGAAATCGCTGATTTTTTCCTTACCTCAATGCTCCGTAAACGTTGAAAATCAGAGTATGGGTCAACTTTATTTTTATTAAACTTTTCAGAAATGAACTTGTAAATGCTTTGAGCGGTTTTTTTTACTTCACTATCTTTTAATGGCGTTGTAAACTCTGCATTAATCTTTTTAGCAATATGTAAAATAGTCTTTAAACTTTTATCTGTCATACTATATGCTATCTCCCTAGTTTTATTAAATAAATTAATATTTCTGGTGCCAATTTCCTTACTTGATTTTTTTGCGGCGTTTGTTGTTTTAACTTCTGATATGGCTTTAATTTTGATAGTAAGATTTTTATTTTTTGAAGCTACATCTTGCTGATTTGTTGCATCATTTGCACTATCTAAATTAGTTAAATCACCATCCGAGCTTAGTAAATTTTCAAAATATTTAGCCCGGGCAAATTTCTCAAATAAATCAGCAAAATTCTCAACTTTTGAATGTATATATCCTACATGATTTTTATTAATGATTTTAAGATTTTGCTCATCAAGAGTGATATTTTCATAACCAGCAAAAGCTGGATTTTTATGAATTCCAGTTTTCAAAGAATAAGCTAAATCCGCTCCAAATATCAAACAAAACTTTTTATATTTTTTTATAAAATTCTCTGTGATTTTATAAGTATCAAGCAAAATAAAGACTTGTAGGGTATAGCATTGCTTTTTTTTACTATATTCGTAAATATAGAAATTTGGTGTAAAAAATTTATTTCTAAACAATAGTTTAACTTTTTCAATATCAATCTTATCAATATCAAACATTAAATAACTTCGCTGAGATTGTTTAATATGTTGATATTTTTCAATACAGCGCCAATTAATATTTACGGAATGTGGGCTATGAAATTTCCGCTCACGAAAAACGTCAATTAAATTATTTGGCTTTTGATGTAGCAGTGCTAAAACTTCTAGATTAGTCATTAATTTAAACTAATCTCAGCGTTATGTTTTTTAGTAAAATCCCTAAAATCAACATTAAGATCGTCAACTACTGCGACAGTTGTTGACGGTAAAACTAAACTAATTCCCAAGTCATCTTGTAAATATTCAATAAAATCAGCAAATTGGCTTTCAAATGAGCTGGATCCAATAATCATCCAGTTGATTAGTGGTTGGTTGGTAATTCCGTTAACTTTTCTGTATGTATATTTGAGTTTGGAGAGATTACGAACTATAAAAGATGTTAAATCTTCAAAATTAACTTTGGTTTTAGCTAAATTTGGATAAAAAATAGAAACCTTTAAAGACTGTAAATCTAACAAAAGACCCAAGAGGCTGAAAATGCTGATGTCATTAGTTGCGGAACAGCCAGTTTTAAACGTTTTATGGAGTACAGTAAATTTTGTTTTTTCAACCAGTTGTGCTTTTTCACGCAACAATAAATAAAGTTCTATATCCGTGTATTTTTTAGTCATTAATAATCTCCTTAAAAGTTTTGCTCATAAGATAAATTATAATGATTTAAAAAAATACTGCTGGAAACGATGAAAATAAGTTAAAAATAATTATTTTTAGTGTTTAGTAAACCAACGTATTTGGATAACACATTGATTTAATTCAAATAATAGTATGGGGTTATTTTTGAGGTTAGCTTGAATAAATTAGATAAGGGATTTTATGGTTAAATAAGCGAGCGTTAAGCTTTTAATATGCTTGGTTGATGCGATTGTATCATCGAGGTGTTGAAAGTGGCTTAGTGGCTTTAAAACTGGCTTTAAAACATATGTAAATGGTGTATTTGCAAATTAAGTCCTCTATTTCTCTAATTACTGCCCTAAAATCTAGGTTAAAGATTTTATCAAGGGATAAATTGGCAAATTAAACTGTTATGAGCGATAGCGAATAATTTATTTGATTGCGTAGCAACGATTTTGAGGTGGTCAATCCACCGAATAAATCGAGTTTTATGATGCTTTAAATAAGGAATAGTTATAGGGTATTGATTACTTTGAATAAAGTTATCTTTATGTAATGTTCCAGCATTAAGCTAATTTATGTTGGATTTGGTGTAAATATATATTGACAAAGAAAGGACATAAGAAATGACATAGGTATATTATAACATTATGTTTTGACTAGATATATAGCTGTTCCTGATGTAGTGATGCAGCGTTATTATTGTGTAGTGATGCAGCGCTATTTTATGTAGTGATCCATTTTTTAAATGTAGTGATGCAGCGCTATTTTAATAAAAACATGTAGTGATGCAGCGTTAACAATGTAGTGATGCAGCGCTATTTTTTTGTTAGAATGGTTAATTTGTCTTCTTTAATTTTACAAACCCATCCTAATTTATACGTTAAATCATTTATCGAAATTTTAACGTGTCGTCTAAACTCAATAATAGAAAGTTTACTGCGTGATAGTTGTTTTAAAAACTCCATTGATAATGGATAAATATTATCACTTGAGCTATATAAATGATATAACCATTTAGTTAATTGGGACTCTCCTATTAATCTGCGCTCATTATGGCGAACTATTGAGTAATCACCATCTAACAAGTTGGGATTTTCTTTTGTTGGTTGTCCAAATATTGTTAATAATCTTTTATTAAATCGTATTTGCACTTCTCCGCTGTTCTCATTAACTAATACATCATCAAGCAGAGATCCGACATACCAGCCTTTTGCCTTGCCTTTGGTTTGATTTATTTCTATCTCAATTTGACCACCTTGTAGTCTTTTTAATCTATTAAACACTGCTTTTGAATTAGTGCCTGTTTGGGTTAATCCTAATTCTTGTAATATCCGGTATTTACTTGTAGTTAGCATATCATTGGATTTTGTTATTTTTGCCAGATGAACAATTGTATCCCAGGTGATTAAATCCGTTTGGTCCAGAGCCTCGCCTTTATATTTAATTTTATATTGCTCGAATGAAAAAACCTCACAACTTTTCATTTCTTGTCTTGCTCCCTTTTGGACCATTCCAAATAATGAACTCCTGCTGAACGCATTTGGTATGGCTCTTCTGTCTTCAAAAACAAGTGGTAATAGTTGTTGAATTGGTGTATTTTCTAACTCTTGTTGTTCTTTTTTAGCTATTGCTTTTTTAGTTTGTTCAAATTTTTCAAGTGTATTAGTCATGATAATTTACTCATTTACTTTTATTATCATTTATGTATTTTATCATCTGCTCAGTTACTATTTCTTTTAATGTTGTATCTTTTTCTAGTGCTATTCTTTTTAATGTTTTCATTATGGTTGAGGATACTACAATATTTAATCTAACATCCTTATCTGCAACTATGTTGCTGGTAATATCCTTATCTAATCTTGGTGGTCTAAATTCAAAATTTTTTTGGTTCATTTTATAAACTCCAACAATTCATCTACTAATAGTTCTACTTCATTTTTTGCTTTACCGCCTATATCATGTATGGTTTTTCCCATCGATATACTATCTGAGTAAGCAACTCGTTGATTTAATCCATGCTTAAATACATATAAGCCAGCCTTAGAGAGCATTTCATTTATATTTTTTGAGGTTGTCGAACCCATGATTTTGCGATTAACAATAAACCCAGCTTTTGGTCTATTCAACAACTCTTGTCGTTCTTTAATTAATCCAACAATATCACTTGTCGCCCACATATCGACACCAGATGGCTGTATTGGTATCAAAACTAAATCAGCACATTTGATAGCGGCAACTGCCAACTCTTTTGCTTGAGGGGCTGTATCTATTACTTTAACATCAAATCCATTTATTGCTTTTATATCCTTTTCAAGACTTCCTGCTCTATCAAGTCCAATAGTTGGCAAAATAGTTCCTTCATTAATCGCATTCCAATCTCTACTACTACCTTGCGGATCGGAATCAACAAGTAAAACTTTATAACCTCTTATTTGCAAGCTATGGGCAATATTAATTGACAAGGTTGTCTTACCCACGCCGCCTTTACTATTTATTATTGATATAATCATATGTGAACCATTATAACTGTTAATGTGATAATTATAGTATTTTAACATATTATAAAAGTATAAAAACATAAATTTATCATGCTATCATTTTATAAAATGATAATTTACTCAATTTGTAAATACATTTGACTATCTGTTATAACTATGATAAAGTGTACCCTATAAGTGTTTCTCTACTTTGAATGAGAGCTATAATAAAGTGTTCCTCTACTTTAAGTGAGGGCTATAATAAAGTGTTTCTCTACTTTAAATGAGAGCTATAATTATACTAAAAAGGTTGCGTTTTAAATAACACAGCCTTTTTGTTTTTGGAGTTAAAATGAAGTTTTATTATGTAAATGATGAATATCTAAAATTTCTAAATTTAAAATATGATGATAAAGTAATGAAACCCAATTATACAGGAGCAAAGAAATTTGTTTTTGGCTTAGTTTTAAATATTGGAGGGATACATTATTATGCACCTGTATCAAGTATTGATAGAAAAAAATCTAATAAAAATCACCTGTATAATATAGATAAGCAAGGTAATATTAATTACTCTGCACTGAAACCAGCAATTAAGCCGAGAGTTTTCCCGATACACGACAACCACCCAAATGGTGAAGTTATTGCTATGGTTCGATTAGACTTCATGTTTCCAATACACATAAATGATATAAATGAGGTTAATTTTAAAGTATTTGATACTGCAATTAAATCCGACCAGGAATATAAAATATTACTTGAAAAAGAATTTGAAACCTGTAAAAAACATTATTCGGTTATCTGTGAAAAAGCAAATAAAGTATATGGAAAATCCAAAGATCCAAAACATATTTTTTCTAAGATATGTTGTAATTTTAATATGCTTGAAATTGGCTTTAAAGAATGGATAAAACAAAAAAACTATTAGGGATGGTTTCATGTGGATTTTACACGATATCCGTGTATGTGATTAGATCACACAGTCTGGATTATGCCCTAAACAATCGTATTTTAGGGCATAAAACAATTCACTATTAATCGAATAATAGAGGAATTGATTAGTTAAAATTATCTCCTGTTATACTATAAACATACTTTTAATATTTATAGTATAACATTTAATATATTATTACGCTTATATTTATAATAAAACCGCTAATATATTATTAACGGTCATTAATTGCATGACTTCTGGAGGTAATACTTGTTGGCTTTATGATGATGTTGGAAGAACAATTCCACATTATACATTAAGAACTGTTGCACCATAAGAAAAAGAGCTATTTAATAGCTCTTTTTTGTTAACAAAAATTATTGACCATTTAATCCATTTGAAAGTTTTGAACTTGGTAAAACGTAATAAGAACCTGTAAATACCAAAATATAATTTTTTGTACTAATAAATGTTCGATTCCAATCTATTAAATAATTAGTTTTGCTGACCTCACATGTATTTAAATCTATTAAATGAGCTGAAGTAATTGAATTTGAACAAACTCCATTAAAAAATGATTGCATATCACAATATCCACTTTTATCTTGACCGAATGCATCAGTTTTTGCTTGAGAATAAAGTCCTTGTGTAGTATTCATAATATAACTTCCAACTGCTGGATTAAAATCTAAAAGTCCATTTTCATTAATATCAGTCCAATTATTATATCCAGCTCCATTTTTAGTGAAACATCCCCAATGTTGATTTGTTCCATCATTATTTCCATTTAGTCCAAAAATATTACTATCTTTATCTACAGCATATAAAGCACTATATAATCCAGCAAAAGCAACGGGAGCTGGTAATGGAGCTGTAATTTGATTTGTAGCTTGATTAACAGTATAAACATATTGTGGAAGGTTAATTCCTTTAGAGTATGTTCCAGAATAAATAATTCCATCCAAACCATATTTCTGGTTTTGTCCACTATCAATGTTTCCATTATAATCAATAAGTGCACCTGAATTATCTCCTAAAGCTTGACCATTACTATATGCACTTAAACCAGAAGTATTTACGGCTACAAAATTTGCATTTGAGGCATAAGTATAATTGATTTGTCCAACTGTAAGTGAATTATTTACATTATTATAACTTAATGTAGAGCGATTATTCACACTATAATTACTATTGGTTGTCCACATATTTGTTCCATCCATGCTAATCTTAGGGGATAATGATACATCAATATTGGCTTTAGATGTTAAATTTAATAAACTGTATTGAATTGCAGCATTTGTTCCAGTTGCACAAGGTGTTGCCGTTGCACTTGGTGGAATAATAATTGGAGAACAGTTTTTTTGAACATAAAACATATCATTATTCGTATTACGTAAGAAATAAGTAAGGTTAAAACTAAAATCAGTTAAACCACTTTCATTTGCAGCCCACATAGCATTAAATTTATAAATACAAGATTGGTTTGCTGCAAGAGGTAAACCTTTATTAATAGTATCTAAACAATTATTGTTTCCACCAGCCATTGCAAATTGAATTGGATTAGTTGGTCCAATTGGAGTATTTGCATCAACATTAAAATAGTTTTGAGATAAATTTGTTGTTGATACTGTAACAGGAACACTATTAGGATTAGTTAAAGTTAATGTCCAAATACGATGTTGTCCAACTTTGTCAATATTCAAAGGTGTTTGGGTAATAGTTAAAGCTTGTAAAACACTTGGAGTAGGTGATGGACTAGGACTAGGTGTTGGACTTGGAGTATCTCCGCCAGAACTTCCACCTCCACCACCATTGCAAGCAAATAAAGCTGATGTAATTAATGTAATTAAGATTTTTTTGATTGAATTTGAGTGTGTCATTTACTTACCTTTTATTAATTGAAGTCAATATCGTCTTTATTTGATGTAGTCTTACTTTTTAATTGCGTTGAAATTTTAGATTTTGCTGGCAGTTCATTTTTATTGGGATTAGCGTGCCGTTCAAGATCTTCCGCTATCCTTTTATACATTATATTAATATGGTTTAAGTCTATTTCATTTAATTGTTTGTATGCGTGAATTACGTCTGATAAATTTTTGAAGTTTGGTGATTTGATATTTTTTGATGCTAAAATAATTATAGCAATTAATATTTTGAGCTGTATCTTTTCATATTTTGGGTTAGTTAGCGCTTCCATTAATTTTTCTTGAGTCCAATTTAACAAATTCTCTAAACTAATACATTCTAGCTCTTCTTTTTCTATTTCTCTGGTCTGATTATGATTACTTGTATCTGGCATTTAATTTCTCCGTTGATTTAAATTGATGGGTTTATACCTTTGTATTTGATAAGATATCTCTTATAGAGTTTGAGATAAATTTTGAATTTCATACTAATTTATAACTAACATTATTATAGCACAAATACTACAAATATACTAGCAAAATCCGTATGTTATTTCTAATATATATACCATATTTATATTGTCAATATATGTATTGTAGATATATATATGGTATTTTCATACAATATAGTTATGAAAATTAGAAAACCCACACCCCCCAAAAACACAGATCCAACTCAATCTAAAATAATTTCAATATTGGCTAAAAACATCAAATATTACAGGAACAAACAATTAATTAGCCAAGAATATCTAGCTGAGTTATGTGAACTTCATCGTAATTATATCGGTCAGGTTGAGCGCGCAGAATGTAATATTTCCATTATGAATCTTGAAGCTATAGCGAGAGCATTAAAAGTAAATTTAATTGATTTATTGCAAAAATAAAGCGTGGTAAATTACCACACTTTATAAATTTGAGTT
>JAIEMU010000076.1 GCA_019751895.1 Sphingobacteriaceae bacterium
TGTCATTTTGGTCTTTGTAAGTATAACTGTTGTAGGTTCTGCTATTCGATTTTCTTATCAAATCAGCATCGGCTTCACTAAGATAATTTCGAGTAATATAATCTTCAATACCTTGTGCATCTCCATTTAGTCGGGCTTCAGGTATGCCGGTCCAGGCTTGGTATGTTTTTTCGATACCTGAAAAAATATTTACCCTCAACATATCTTTTTTTCCGTGATAGGCACCCGAAAGAAAGTAAGATTTAAGGTCGGAACTGGCTCTGTCTATAAAACCATCTGATTTTATTCTCGACAATCGCCCATCAAAACTCCAAAGGCTGTCGATTAATCCAGAACCTATCTTTACCGTGTTTTTAAAAGTATTAAAAGAACCAAAAGTATTGTTCAATTCGGCATAAGATTGGTTGCTGTCGGAAGCAGTTTGAATATTTAAGCTACCACCAAAAGCACCTGCACCATTGGTTGAGGTTCCTACACCACGTTGTATTTGAATATTATCAACCGAGGAGGCAAAGTCGGGCATATTTACCCAAAAAGTACCTTGACTTTCGCTGTCGTTTAGCGGAATTCCGTTGATGGTTACATTTACTCTAGTTGCATCACTTCCTCGGATACGAATACCTGTGTAACCTACACCTGCGCCTGCATCAGAGGTGATAACTACGCTGGGTGTGTTGTCTAAAATGAAGGGTAAATCTTGTCCAAAGTTGTTTTTTTCGATGGTTTGCTTATCAATGTTCTTGAAAGCAGTAGCGGAGTTGGCAGAAGCTCTAGTGCCGTTGATAATTACCTCGTTAGCCATAAACACAAAAGGAGCAAGGTTGAAGTTTAATTCTTGATTGCTAGTAATGTTTATTTTTTTTTGCTCTTTTTGGTAGCCAACATAGCTTGCAACAAGCGTGTAAGTTCCATTTTTTAAATTTTTAAACTCAAATGTTCCATCGGCGTTTGTGCTTGTACTTGCATTGCTATTTTGAATTTTGATAGTGGCTCCCGCCAAAGGTTGGTTTTGATTAGTGCTGATTTTTCCACTAATAGAATTTTGTGCCATGCAAAACATAGGCAAGGCTGCCAAGGCAGCAAAGATTAATTTTTTCAATTTTTGTTATTTTTTTAGTTAAATTTTTACTAAAAGTAGGGGTACTTTTAGTGTTAATTAAACTCCATAAACCATTCCCTACGCTGGCATTATCCAGATCAGGTGCATTAAAAAAGAAACTTAGGTATTCCAAAATCATTGGGCTAGCACCAAAATTGGATAAGCTATCTTTTTTAAATGGGTATGTTCTCAGCCTGTTTTTAAGTTTTTGTTCAAAACGAGGCACCCCTTATTGATGGCGCAAATGTATAAAAAATTGAATAGAAAAAAAGAATTTTAATTTTGGTAATATTTTCTTTTGATGTAAAACGCTAATTTGACCATTAAAATCAAAGCAGGAACTTCAACTAAAGGTCCAATTACGCCTGCAAATGCTTGTCCGCTATCTATTCCAAACACGCCAATAGAAACGGCAATTGCCAATTCAAAATTATTTCCCGATGCGGTAAAAGATAAAGCGGCACTGTCTTGATAATTGCTGCCTATTTTTTTAGAAACCCAAAACATAAGCACAAACATGATTAAAAAGAAAATCACCAATGGAAGTGCAATCTTTAACACATCTAGTGGAATGTCCACAATCATTTCGCCTTTGAGGCTAAACATCACCACGATGGTAAGCAACAAAGCAACCAAGGTGATAGGGGAAACAAAAGGGATGAATTTTTGATTAAACCATTTTTCGCCCACATATTTTAGAATGAACCATCTGCTGCTGATAGCCAACACAAATGGAATTCCTAAATATATGCCCACCGAAGTAGCAATGGTGCTAGCGGTAATATTTAGGTTTAATCCTTTGATACCAAACCAAGGTAACATCACTTCGAGGTAAAAATAAGCGTAACTGCTGAAGAATAAAACTTGTAATAAGCTGTTGATACCCACTAAACCTGCGGTTAATTCTCTATTTCCTTCTGCCAATTCGTTCCAAACGATAACCATCGCAATACAAGGCGCCAATCCAATGATAATAAGTCCGGTCATGTATTCGGGATAGTCTTTTAAGAAAAAAATCGATAATAAAAACATTAAAAAAGGACCGATTATCCAAGTGACCACCAAAGAGGTAATCAATTGTTTGGGATTTTTGAATATAAGTGAGATTTTATTGAAATTGACTTTTGTAAGTGGGGGATACATCATTAGTATTAAGCCAATTGCCAAAGGAATATTTGTGCTGCCCACAGAATAAGAATTGATAAAGTCTTTGCTTGAAGGAACAAAATAGCCAATGCCAACGCCGATAAGCATACTTGCAAATATCCAAAGGCTTAGGTAATTGTCTAGAAAGTTGAGTCTCTTTTTCATGCTTCTATTTTATTTGAGAAAATACATAAAATAATTCGGTTCCAATTTCGATACTTCTTTCCAAGTATTTTTCTGCTTGTAAAGGCGAATTGTCAAACTCTTTTGGGTCATTAAATGGCAAAGCAATGCGTTTTTCTGCTCCTGCAATAAACGGACAACCGCTATCGGCTTGGTTGCAAGTTAAAATCGCAGCAAATTTGTTTGAAGGGTTGAATTTGTCATCATATTTTTTTGAAAAACAAATTAAACCAGCTTCATTTTCGTTGAATTTTATGTTTTGAACAGCATTTTTCCCTGTCGATAACGCTGAATTTTGAAAGCCCATATTTTCTAAAGTTTTTACAATCATCGAAAAAATCTCAGTTGCCTCTGTTCCTCCCGAATAACATTGAACATTTTTAATATTGTAATAAAAAGCTGCGGTTTGCGCCCAAACTTGAGACAAATGACTTCTTCTAGAGTTGTGCGTACAAATGAAATTTAAACGAATGTTTTCGTTTAAATTTTTTTTATCTTGAATGTAATTCACCAAAGCGTTAAGCTTTTCTTTTCGCTCGGTGTCGATAGTATTGAAATTAAATTTCTCAACTATCGTTTGTAATGGGGAATATAATTTTGTTGACATAAGTTTAACAACAACCTCCTCCTGGAGTACAGGTGTTTAGTTTTTCTTGAGGGATGCCACAGCTATCTTGAGCCAAACAATCTGTCTTTTTGTTTAATAAAATGAATTTACCATCCTTAAATGATAAGTCATATTTCCCGATTGTAGTGCTTTGATATTCAGCTTCTACATCAAAATTTCCGAGAGGCAGTTGTTTTTCTGCAAGCTCAATAATGCTCAATAATTTTGTAGGTGTAAGTCTGTGGTCAAAATCATTTGCTTCCCATAGTTGGAAATTAATATTGGTTTCGTTGCGCAATGTTCCTCCGCAATCGATAAAGTTTTTGGTTATCAAACCAATTTCTGTGATATGGAAATGATTGGGTATGCGTTGTCCATTTTCCAATTCAAAACTCATATTTTCAATGCTTTTTAATTTTTCTTTTACTTCGGATAGTTTCATGACATTTGTTTTTTAGGTTTTAACAACATTTATTTTTTTTAATTTCTAAGTCTGTATCTAGTGCGGTGAAAAATATTTTCAACTTATTGAAACCATCTTCATCAATACAATAACAGATCGAAGTTCCATCGATACTTCCTTTTATTAAACCAGCGTTTTTCAATTCTTTGAGGTGTTGCGACACTGTAGGTTGAGCGAGGGGCAGTTCATTCACAATATCTCCGCAAATACAAGTATTTACTTTGAGTAAATATTCTATAATGGCAATCCGAGCGGGATGCCCTAAGGCTTTACTTAGTATGGCAATGCTATTTTGTTTTTCTGTGTATAAATCAGTTTTACTTACGCCCATTTTCTTGATGTATTTATATATTGCAATATTACGATTAAAAGAAACATAAATCCAAATTAATTTGGATTTATGTTCAATGAATTTATTTAAAGTACTTAATTAAAGTGTTTTAATTAAATGTTATAGGTTGTTGCCTACTTTTTCGAGAATATCTTTTGGGATATTTTGTACATCAACCATTAAAAAACCATCTAAACAATCTGCAAATTTAGGGTCTCTGTTAAAGCTGATAATTTTTGCATTTAGATTGATGTATTGACGTAGGAGTACAGGTATCTTTAATTGATTGTTTTCAATATCTCCAATCAAACCATCTAAATCTTTTAAACTGTCGCTATTTTCTATCAAAGCGTCGGTGTTTATTGGGGTGAGAGCGGCTTTGAACTTGTTTTTAGGTTTAACAAATTGTGTTAAATTGTAATCAAAATGGTTTTTGGTAATGTAATCTACAATTAGAGATTGAGAGAATTTAGAAAAATTATTACTGATACTCACAGGGCCAAACATATATCTGTATTGAGGATTATCAATCATGTATTTTAAAATACCTTTCCACAATAGAAACAACGGAAGTGCTTTTCCTTGGTATTCTTTTCTTATCCAAGACCTTCCCAATTCTATTCCTTTTTGTAAATAAGGATTGAAAGGTGATTTTATTTTGAATAATTCGGAAATGTAAAAGCCTTTTCTGCCCATTGTTTCCAAAATTTCATCTCCTTTGCCAATTCGATAGGCACCTACAATGTTTTCCTGTTCGGTATCCCAAATAAAAAGATGGTTGTAGTAAATGTCGTAATTGTCTAAGTCTATTTTTTTGTTTGTTCCTTCGCCAACTTCTCTAAATGTTATTTCTCGTAAACGCCCAATTTCTCGTAATATATTAGGAATAAGTGTGGTAGGAGTAATATATACCTCGTAGTTTTTTTCCTTCCAGACTTTATATTTATCTAGGCTTTTTATTTCGGTTAATATTTTTTCTTTGGGCGTTTCGGGTACAATTTCTTCAGGTTTTTTCTTGATTTTAAAAATATTTATTGGATTGAAAAATGTGCTTTCATCATCCAAATTTGTACCCAAAGCATACGTTCTCGCTCTTAAAAAAGTAAGGAGTTTGGCAGTGTTGCCTCCATATTTCACATCCTTTATATGGATGGGTTTGCCGATACGTACTTT
The DNA here is from genome assembly GCA_019751895.1 of Sphingobacteriaceae bacterium. Classification (GTDB taxonomy): domain Bacteria; phylum Bacteroidota; class Bacteroidia; order Sphingobacteriales; family Sphingobacteriaceae; genus Pedobacter. Next base: position 5,003 of record JAIEMU010000076.1, read on the forward strand.
TATCGATAAGCCTTTTTTATTTAAAAACTCTGAGGGTAATTTAGCTGTTCGTAATGTAGGATGGATAAAACTTAAAATATTGAATAATACGCCATTGTTGCCATGAAAATAAATAGGAACAACAGGAATATTGGCTTTCGCAATCAATTTACCTACCACTGGATGCCATTGTTTGTCGGTGATGGCTTGGTCGTCTAAATTAAAGGTAGATACCTCTCCTGCAGGAAATATCCCTATGGGTGTTCCGTTTTTTAATAATTCGAAAGTAGATTTTATACCGCTCACACTCGAACCATTTTCTACATTTTCGAAGGGGTTAACGGCAACAAAGAAATCGCTTAAATTAGGTATTTTTTTTAGAATAAAATTGACCATGACTTTTGCCTCTGGTCTAACGCTACAAAGCAATTTTACCAAAGCTAAGCCTTCAATTCCGCCATAAGGATGATTCGCTATGGCGATAAAAGCGCCTTCTTTGGGGATATTTTTTAAGTCATTTTCATCAAAGTCTATTTCCACTCCGACGGTTTCAAGAATCTTATCTACAAACTCAAGACCGCTGTATTTTTCATTTTTAGAAAAAACGTCGTTAATATCATTTAGTTTCATCACTTCCATCAGCAAAGAAGCTAAACCAGGTATTCCACTTATGTTAGTTGCTTTTGCAAATTCTGATTTTGTTATTATTTTCATTCTTTAATTCAAAATGATTTATCGTTTTCAAAAATAAGCTATATATTTAAAATTATAAGCCTAAAAAATTAGATATATGAAAAATTGGTTAAATAATTACTTCGGATTTACAAAAAAAGAATTTAATGGATTGCTTGTTTTATTTGCATTTATTATATTTTTTTCGGCTTTTCCCTATGTTTATTCTCTTTTTGAATCAAATACAGAAGTTAAAATTGAAGAACTGAATGCAATTCAAAAATTAACGCTTGTACCTGACGATAAATATAAAAATTATAGCTCTTCTGCTTACGAGGAAGAGACTATTGTTCATTCAGAGCGTAAACTGTTTTCGTTTGACCCAAATTTAATAGACATGTTACAATGGCAGGTATTAGGTTTGTCTGAAAAACAAGCCAAGTCTATTTTAAATTATCGAAACAAAGGCGGAAAATTTAGAAAAGCCGAGGATTTGAAAAAGATGTATGCTATTAATGATAAAACCTATCAACGATTGCTACCTTATGTAAAAATAGAAACTGAAAAGACAGGTTTTTCCAATCGAGAGGATAAGTTTTTGCAACAAAATGCAGTTAAACCGATTGCCAAAATTATAGAAATTAATACTGCCGACACTACGCAAATGGACGAAATAAAAGGAGTTGGTGTAGCTTTTGCTCGTCGAATTGTAAAATACAGAGAACGTTTAGGAGGTTTTTATAAAAAAGAACAATTAATGGAAGTTTATGGTTTGGATAGTTTGAAATATGCAGAAATAAAAGACCAGATAACGGTGGATGTTTATAAAATTAAGAAAATAAATATCAATAAAGTAACTTTTGAGGAGTTGAAAAACTTTCCTTATTTGCGTTATAAACAAATAAATGCAATATTGGCTTATCGAAAAAATCATGGAGATTTTAAGTCCATTGAAGATTTGTTGCAAGTGAAAATTTTATCCGCTCAGGACTTTAATAATTTATCACCCTATTTAATTTTCAACTAGTTGTTAAATGTTTTTGAATAAAAATTATTTCTTGTGTAACAATTGGTTTAGTTTTATCATCAAAGCGGTATAAAATTATTTTTCAAAATAAAACACGAATGTAAATTATGAAAATAAACTTAATCTTTAAATCTTTAATGTTGAGCGTTGCATTTTGCTTATTTGCGTCTTTTGGGGCGTTTGCACAAGTAAAAATCACCATCCAGCAAGCATTAGATTCGGCACTGACGAATAATTTACAAATCAAGCAAGCCAAATTAAACGAAGAAACTTCTAAAGAAACACTCAAGCAATCTAAGCTTGATATGTATCCAACTTTTAATGTTAATTCTGGTCAAAATATGGGTTGGGGACGTAATCAAACGCTTTCGGGTTTGTTTCAAAACACACAAAATTACAATCTAAATATTGGTGCAAACACAAGTGTGGATGTTTTTAATGGTTATGCGAAAGTAAATCAGGTGAAACAAAACAAAATCTTGTTAGATGCAGATAAAACAAATGTTGAAAAAGTGAAAAATGATTTGACGCTTCAAGTTATTACGGCTTATCTGCAAATTTTATACAATAAAGATTTTTTAAACGCTGCATCTGAACAAAGGGAAGTAGCAAAGCAACAAGTAGAGCAGCAGCAAAAAATGTTAGATGTTGGCACTAAAACTTTAGCTGATTTATCACAGTCAAAAGCTCAATTGGCAACATCTGAATTGGCATACACAAATGCGTTAAATACACTTTTAATTTCGTACTTAAATTTATCTCAATTGATGGAGTTGCCGTCTAACATAAAATATGAAGTTGAAATGCCAAATTTTTCTGTGATGAGCTTGGCGACGCCAAGTTTAAGTGCGAATGAAATTTTTAATCAGTCTTTAGCTTTATTTCCTGACATTAAAATTGCAAAATTAAGAACTCAGGCATCTGAAAGAGGTATTAAATTGGCTAATAGTTTTTTATACCCACGTGTTTCTTTGAGCGCCAGTTATGGAACAAGTTTTTTTTATAGCTATAATTCATTTATTCCAAATGCAACTTTTCAAGATCAGTTAACGAATAATATATCTAAAGGTGTGGGTTTGAATGTGAACATACCCATTTTTAATGGATTGCAGGCAAAAACCAATTTAAAAAAAGCGAAAATTAATTTGCTGCAAGCTAAAAATCAACAACAATTAGCTGAAAATAATTTAAATAAGATTATCAACCAAGCGGTTGCAGATTTGAAAGCTGCTGAAAGTAGATTTTTATCTACTAAAAATGCTTTTGATGCGCAAAAAGACGCTTTTTATGTGACTCAGCAACGCTATGATGTAGGCTTGGTAAATATGTTAGAATACACCAATGCACAAACCAACAAAAACAAAGCTGAAATTGATTTCATACAAGCAAAATATGATTTCATTTTTAAAGAAAAAGTAATCGATTATTACTTAGGTAAACCCATTATATTTTAAAAATTCAACAGACTCAATATGAAACTTAAACACATCTTAATTGCCATCGGTGGCATCATTGCACTTTTGTTACTTGCTAAGTTTACAGGTATAATTGGAGGCACAGAATTAGAAAAAGTAACTGCGGAAAGCGTTTCTAAAAAAGACATTGTAGAAACCGTAACGGCAAGTGGTAAAATACAACCAGAAACAGAGGTAAAACTCAGTTCAGAGGTTTCGGGAGAGGTAACCGAATTGTTGGTGAAAGAAGGTGATTTTGTGAAAAAAGGGCAATTATTGTGTAGAGTTCGTCCTGATATTTTACAATCGGGATACGATAGATCTACTGCTTCATATAGCGCCCAAAAAGCAAGTGTAGCTGCAGCCGAACAACAGTTTGAACAATCGAAAGGAAATTTTACAAACGCAGAATTAATTTACAAGCGAAATGTAGAATTGCACAACAAAAAAGTGATTTCTATTGCGGAGTTTGATGCCGCAAAAGCAGCTTTTATTACGGCCAAAACCAGTTTAGAAAGTGCTAAACAGAATTTCATTTCCGCTAAATTTATGTTGGCACAATCAGGTGCAAACGTGAAAGAAGCAAAAGCTAATTTGGCTAGAGCAACTATTTTTGCACCCGTTGATGGCGTGGTTTCTAAATTATCGATTGAACTTGGAGATAGAATCTTAGGGACCTCTCAAATGGCTGGAACAGAAATTATGCGCATTGCAAATTTACAAACCATGGAGGTAAATGTAGATGTAAATGAAAATGACATCAACAGAGTGAAAGTAGGGGATAAGGCAGTGGTTGAGGTGGATGCATTTGCAGATAAAAAATTTAAAGGCATTGTAACCGAAATTGCAAGTTCTTCAAACTCTTCAAATTCAACAGGAGTTGATCAAGTTACAAATTTTAGTGTCAAAATTAGATTGTTGAATGAAGAAAATTCAAGTCAAGCACATAAATTCAAACCAGGTTTATCAGCCACGGTAGATATCGAAAGTGAATACTTAAATGGCTTGGCAATACCTATTCAATCTGTTTTTGTAAAAGAAAAGAAAAAGAAAGTATCTGATGAGGAAGATTCTGAAAACAAAAAAACAAACCTAACAGATAAGCAAGTTAAACAATTTGTATATGTTCTTAATCCTAAAACCAATATGGTGAAACAAATTCAAGTTTTTACAGGAATTCAAAATGATCAATATATAATTGTACGTTCTGGTTTGCGTGAAGGAGAGCAAGTAATTACGGGGCCGTACGCAACCATTCAGGATAAATTGAAAGACGGAATGAAGGTGGAAAAAACGACAAAAGACAAGCTTTTTGAAGTGGAAAATAAAAAATAGACTTAAAATTACAATATATTAATTAGTTTTGATGCGACAAAATATAAACAATGCAGTTTATATTTTGTCGCATTTTTAATTATGAGCATACCTAAAGTAGCGGTTGTAGGAGGTGGAAGTTGGGCTACAGCAATTGTTAAGATGTTGATTGATAATGTTTCTGAAAAAGAAATTTATTGGTGGATGAGAAATATTGATGCCATTGATCATATCCGAAAATATCATCATAATCCAAATTATTTGAGTTCGGTTGAAATAAAGCTTCCTGATCATCATATTTCTAACAACATTTTAGAAGTAATTAGTTCTGCGGATTATATCATTTTAAATGTACCCGCTGCTTTTTTGAAAGAATCTTTAGACGGAATAAAAGCAAGTGATTTAAAAGGAAAAAAAATAATTTCAGCTATAAAAGGTATCGTTCCAGATGAAAATCTAATTATTGGGGAATTTATTTATCAACATTACAATGTTCCCTTAGAAGATATCGTGGTGATTAGCGGCCCATGTCACGCCGAAGAAGTAGCACAAGAAAAATTATCTTACCTAACTATATCATCAGTAGATACGATTTTAGCGGAACAATTTGCAGCTTTACTGAAAACAAGGTATATCAAAACAACCTTGTCAGAAGATATTTTTGGAACAGAGTATGCAGCGGTTTTGAAAAATATTTATGCCATTGCGAGTGGTATTTGTCATGGAATTGGTTACGGAGATAATTTTCAAGCGGTCTTGATTTCAAACGCTTTGAGAGAAATGAAAAATTTCGTTGATGCCGTTCACCCAATTGATAGAGATATCAAAGAGTCTTCTTATTTGGGCGATTTATTGGTAACGGCCTATTCTCAATTTAGCCGTAACCGTACTTTTGGGAATATGGTAGGTAAGGGATATACTGTGAAATCAGCGCAATTAGAGATGAATATGATAGCTGAAGGATATTATGCGGTAAAATGTATGCACCAAATTAACAAAAAATATGGGGTAGATATGCCAATAGTGAGGGCTGTTTATGCAATTCTATACGAACGCCATTCCCCATATATTGAAATGCGTTTGTTAACAGAAAGTTTAACATAAGATGAAGTTTCTAACACTATT
>JAIEMU010000164.1 GCA_019751895.1 Sphingobacteriaceae bacterium
GTTGGTTAGTGTGGCAATTGTAGTGGTAGGATTTTTGTTAATGATTGGCACGACCGATATTTATGATTTTAGAAAAACTGCTTTAGCACCTTTTGTGGTGGTTTTTGGTTTCGGTTTTGGTATTTATGCTGTGCTAAAAAAATAAGATGAGTATTTTTCAAACGCTTGTCTTAGCAATTATCGAGGGATTAACCGAGTTTTTACCCGTTTCCTCTACAGGTCACATGATTATCGCATCCTCTTTTATGGGCATCGCCTCGGATAGTTTTGTGAAGTTATTTACCGTTTGCATTCAGTTAGGTGCAATTTTATCGGTAGTAGTTTTATATTTCAAAAAATTCTTCAAATCTTTCCAATTTTATATCAAGTTATTTGTAGCTTTTATTCCTGCTGCTATTTTTGGATTGGTTTTTAGTGATAAAATAGACCAAATGCTTGAAAGTCCGCTTACAGTAGGTATTTCTTTGGTTATAGGTGGAATTATCTTATTATTTGTTGACAATTGGTTTAAGAATACAGCAATTATAGAAGAAGAAAACGTAAATTATTTAACGGCATTAAAAGTAGGTTTTTTTCAATGTATAGCCATGATACCAGGTGTTTCTCGTTCAGGCTCTACCATTGTGGGAGGTATGGCGCAAGGCATGTCGAGACACTTAGCCGCAGAGTTTTCGTTCTTTTTAGCCGTTCCAACTATGTTTGCCGCAACAGCTAAAAAATTATTAGATTTTTATAAAGAAGGACATCATATTTCAACAGAGCAAACCCAATTATTGATTATTGGAAACGTTGTCGCTTTTGTGGTGGCTTTAATTGCAATTAAAGGTTTTATTGGTTTTTTAAGCAAAAATGGATTTAAACTATTTGGTTGGTATCGAATTATCGTAGGCGGAATCATCATCATTCTAATCCTTTCAGGTCATCAGTTGTCAATAATCTAAAAAATAATCGTATCGAATCTTTAGAAAATCGAAATTTTGATTTCGCAGCAGGCGAGATGTTACTCATCAACAAACCTTTGAAATGGACTTCGTTTGATGTGGTTGGAAAAATACGCAATTCGTTAAAACCTTTGAAGTTAAAAGTAGGTCACGCAGGCACGCTAGACCCTTTGGCTACTGGATTGTTGATTATTTGTACGGGTAAATTAACCAAACAGATAGATGTATTTCAGGCGGAAGAAAAAGAATACACAGGTACGATGACTTTAGGTGCAACCACACCTTCATTCGATTTGGAAACAGAAATAGATGCAAATTTTGAAATTGGGAATTTGACTTCCGAAATGATTTATGCCGCAACGGCGCAATTTACGGGAGATATCGAGCAATTTCCACCCGCACATTCGGCCATAAAGGTAAACGGAGAGCGTTTGTATGTCAAAGCTCGTTTGGGCGAGGAAGTAGAATTGAGAAAAAGAGCAGTAACAGTGTCCGAATTTGAAATCACACGCATTGAACTGCCAGAAGTGGATTTTAGAGTTGTTTGCAGCAAAGGAACATACATACGTTCTTTGGTTTCAGATTTTGGAAAAGCATTAAACAATGGCGCTTATTTATCCAAACTTACCCGTACCCGAAGTGGGAATTTTAAACTGTCAGACGCTTATGAAGTTGCCGACTTGGTGCAATATCTGAAAGCGAAAAGAGAAGAAAGTAAAACTGAAAAGTAATTATTTTGAAGACATACACCAATCTATCCGAATTTAAGAAAATAGAAAAGGCCGTAGTGACCATTGGTACTTATGATGGACTGCACTTGGGACATCAAAAAATTATTAAAAGCCTTTGTCAATTGGCAAAAGAAGTTGGTGGAGAATCCGTTATTCTTACTTTTTTCCCGCATCCACGAATGATTATCGACCCTGAAAATCAGGATTTAAAAATGATAAATACCGTAGATGAAAAAATAGAAATTTTACGAAAGCTTGGTGTCGATCACTTAATTATTACGCCATTTACTCGAGATTTTTCTAATCTTTCAGCCGAGGATTATATTGAAAATATATTGGTTAACACCATTGGCACTAAGCATATTATTATCGGATACGACCATCGTTTTGGGAAAAATAGAGAGGGAGGCATTCATTCATTTGTAAATTATGCGCCTAATTTTGGTTATCAAGTAGTTGAAATCCCCGAACAAGATGTGAATGATGTAGCCGTGAGTTCCACTAAAATTAGAACAGCTATTTTGGAAGGAAATATTACTTTAGCAAATCAATATTTGGGTACTCCTTTTTTTGTAACGGGTAGGGTAATTAAAGGCGATAAAATTGGGCGTACTATTGGCTTCCCTACGGCTAATATTTTTGTAGCCGAAACCTATAAAATTTTACCAAAAGACGGTGTTTATGCCGTTTCTGTGACCATGAAGGAAGGTTCGAAGGAAACCACTTATGAAGGAATGGGCTATTTAGGCCGTCGCCCAACCATCAATGGCATGACTAGAAATGTTGAGGTAAATATTTTTGATTTTGACGAGGAAATTTACGGACAAACCATTCAATTAAATTTTTTGAAGCTGTTGCGCCAAGAAATTAAATTTGAAAGCTTAGAAGCGTTGAAAAATCAATTAAATCAAGATAAATTGGCTAGTTTAGCTTTTTTTGAAACTCAAAAATAAGAGGTTAAAATCTTCCATTTAAACTCAATCCATAATTTCCATTTTGGTAGTTGGGCACTAAAGAAAAATTGCTTTCTTTTTTACTTTTGCAAGTGAAAATTCTTTTCACAGAAGGATAAATTAAGTACGCTAGTTTAGTAGAAACAATACCTACGCCAGCTCCCATTACCACATCACTAAACCAATGTTTGTTGTTGTACATTCGCATGATACCCGTGCCACTTGCTACTACGTAACCCAAATAACCTACCCATGGTTGCGTGTTTTTATATTCTTGATTTAATAATTCTGCTGTTGCAAAGGCGGTAGTGGTATGCCCTGAAGGAAAGGAGTTGAATTCTGATTCGTCTGGTCTTAATCTAGCGTGAACATTTTTTTGAATGCGAACAATACCGTTATACATTGCGAATGATAATGCGAAAATAAAGATTTTATCTTTGTTATGATTTTTTCCTTTTACACCTAATAATTCTAAACCTACTATTGTAGCTGCAGGTAAATATTGAGTATAACTGTCAATGTTGGAAGAGAAATTTGGCTGTGATGCGCTTATTTTTTTTTGAAATTGGTAGTCAATATTACGTACACCATCGACATATAATGAACTTGCACCATAAACTAAAAGCGTAGTAGGGATGATGTAAGGGGCTATTTTTTTATAGTTTGTGCGGTTGTTTTTAAGCAATGTTAAGGAGTCTTTTTCTTGTGCTAAGATCATTAAATTACTAAAAAGTAGTGTTATATAAATTGATAATTTTTTCATGCGAATTTTTGAAATTTAACCCTGGGCTAAATTTATGTAAATTAATCCAAAATGTGCTTTCAATAAAGCGTAGCACGGCGAATAATTTAACAATTTAGCTAATTTATGCTTTCAAAATATAGTTTCGTTGGCAATGAAACTTAAATTGTATTTTTGTTGAAAATAAATAAAATGTCAAATTCCGAAAAATTACAACTATTCAAAAGTGATTTAGTTAATAGTATCAACGATAAAAAAATCGTGAAAATTTCCTTAGGCAATTATCAAGGCAATGACAAAGAATTGAAAAACATTCATGTTCGACCGGTAATTATTAAACGCAAACCGATGTTTTCGTTTACCTACAAATACAAAACGAGAGATATTGTTAAAAATCACGTAGCCGATGCGGCGATAGAATTGGTAATTAATAATTTGAGCAATGATTTTAGAATAGGTACTTTGTTTACGGTGGAACATGAATCGGTATTGGAACAAGCTAAAAATGGTGAATTTTCATTCAGAAAAACAGTTAATAAGGTTAATAAAGAAGTAAAACTTAGTCACGACAAAGAAAAAAAGCGCATTATCAAGCCCAATCTTAATTCATATTTAACAGATTTAAACATCACCGATAACGAAGGAAAAGTGTTTAAAAGCGCTCAGGATAAGTTCAAACAAATCAATCAATACATCGAAATTGTGAGCAGTTTGATTAAAGATTTACCGAAAGATTCGATTGAAAATGTGGTAGATATGGGCAGCGGAAAAGGATATTTGACCTTTGCTTTGTATGATTATTTGAAAAATTTTTTAAAGGTCAATGCCAAGGTTACAGGGGTTGAATTTCGTAAAGATATGGTTGATCTTTGTAATCAAATTGCGACTAAAAACAATTTCAATCAGCTTGGGTTTGTAGAGGGAACGATTGAAAACTACACTACGGATAAAATTGATTTATTGATTGCCTTACATGCTTGCGATACTGCCACTGATGATGCCATATTTAAAGGAATTAGTGCCAATGCACAATTAATTGTAGTTGCGCCTTGTTGCCACAAACAAATTCGCAGAGAGATGGAGAAAAGCAAAGTTGAAAACGATATTTCTTTTTTAACTAAGCATGGTATTTTCTTAGAGCGACAAGCCGAAATGGTTACCGATGGTATTAGGGCTTTGATTTTAGAATATTTTGGTTACAAAACCAAAGTTTTTGAGTTTATTTCTGACGCACATACGCCAAAAAATGTGTTGGTGGTGGGTATAAAACGTAGAAATGCGAATGATAATCAATCGCAAATTTTAGAAAAAATTAAAGAAGCTAAATCATTTTTCGGAATTACGCAACATCATTTAGAAAAGTTAACTGATTTGTAGTTTTTTATAAGTCTTTGTTGGTGATTTCTTTACGGATGACAATATAGTCTGGGTAGGGAGTAACTCTACCTGCGATTATTAAACTTGGTTTTATTTTTAAACTGATGGTCACAATTTTATGAAGACTGTTTGGGGCGTTTTTATTCTTGTTTAAGAAAGTAGAAATGGCATTTACGTTTTTAATCAAATTGTAAACATTGCCTTGAATACCGATTTTAGCATCGGTACTTTGATTCGGTTTAACCAAAATTTGTTGGTTGATATTGCCACTGAAAAATTCAGTATCATCTATAAAAAAGCGATATTCTAGTTTGTTTATGGAGGCCGTTTGTTGTGATGGATTGTAAATGTTAAGATTTACAGTGGCTCGTAGGGGAACATTTTTTGACATAAATGCAAAAGCCAATCCGGCTAGTTTTGCCACATTTACCTCTCTGTTTCGAATTGAATTTTGAATGTCAAAATCTGCAATCATCACGTTTGAATAGCCTGTAATTTTGTATTTACAATCGCTCAAAGCTTTGATTTCTAAAACCTGTTTAACGACATCGCAACTGTTTAAAAATATAGAAAGAACAATTAAGGCAACTATTTTTTTCATGGTTTTATTTTTGATTGTAGCAATACCTACATCTTGGTTCGTAACTTTCTTTTTCGCCTAGCAGGATGGTCGCATTGTTTACAATTTTTCTAAATGAATAAACAGCAGGGCTTCCGCATTGTGCGCAAATAGCATTTACTTTGGTTACATGCTCTGCTATTGCCATTAATTGAGGGATAGGCCCGAATGGATTGCCTAAAAAATCCATATCTAAACCAGCTACAATTACCCGTATTCCCTTCGAGGCTAATTTGTTGCAAACTTCTGGTAGTGTTTCGTCGAAAAACTGTGCTTCATCAATGCCCACCACTTGCGTGCTTGCTTTAAGAAGTAAAATTGATTGTGCATTTTCGACTGCTGTAGATGGAATGGAATTGTAATTATGGGAAACAATAGCGCTTTCATCGTAGCGTGTATCCACTTTGGGTTTGAAAATTTCAATATTCAGTTGTGCTATTTGCGCTCGTTTTAATCTTCGAATGAGTTCTTCTGTTTTTCCTGAAAACATTGAGCCACAGATTACTTCTATGCTTCCGCAATGCGATGTGCCTCTGAAATTTTGTTCGCTAAAAAGCATCTTTTTTTTTGAAATTTATAAATAGCGAATATCGAAAATTTTGTGCTAATTTTGGGTGTTTATTTACCAACATTAAGCTCATATTTAGAATACACGCATGATTAATCAAGACAATGTTTTTAAAAAAATTGGTTTTATTTTAAACGAATTGCAAGATCAATACGATTATTTAGCTCAACAGAAAGTTAACATTACAACTGTAGAAGTTGATTTTTTTATGGCTAATGTTTCGTTTTTAAACGAAAATGCGCAAGTGCTTAAAAAGATATTTCAGCCAATTGAAGTGGAAGATACGCAAATGCCACTGGCGCAAAAACTATCTGAAAATATTGAAGAATTTGAGACTAAAATTAAAGAAGAAGAACCGGAGTTTGTTTTTGAATTAGAAACCAAAGGGTTGAACTTTATTTTGGAGAATGAAGAAATGCCTGAACAATTTGATTTTGAGTTAAAACCCATCAACGAATTATTTGATAGGCCTCTGAGTGAAGATGAAGCGTTGTTTCTTCAAAAAATTGAACAAAAAAAGGAAAATTCAAATTTATTAGAGCAGGAAGAAAATTTTGAAGAAGAAGATTTTGAAGAAGATGAGCAGGCACCTGAACCTTTTTTGTTGGTACGACCGAGCTTAGAAAATGAAATAGTTATAGAAGAGGAAATCGAAAAAGTAAAAACATTAAACGATTTACTTCAAAATCAAACTGATAGCGTTAACGAACGTAGAGTAGAACAATTTGATCTGAAATCAGTGATTAACTTGAATGAAAAAATGTTGTATGTTAAGGAATTGTTTGGAGGTTATAATTTAGCTTACGCTGAAGCGATTGAATTGGTAAGTAAAATGCCTAATTACGAAGCTGCGGACCTTTTTTTGCAAAAAAATTATGCTGTTAAAAACAATTGGCATGAAAAAAGTGAGACCTCAAAGCAATTTTATACGTTAATTGAACATTTTTTTAAAGCGAGGTAATTTTATTTAGCTAAGCCCATTCGGTTTGAATCGAATTTTATAAACGTAAACAATAAAACGGTAAAGCCCCAAAAAGAGGAACCTCCATAACTTATAAATGGAAGCGGAATTCCTATCACAGGAACCACGCCAATGGTCATACCGATGTTTATAAAGACGTGAAAAAATAAAATACTTGCGACACAATAGCCATATACCCGAGAGGCAACAGATTTTTGTCTTTCAGCCATGTTTATAATGCGGAGAAGTAGGAATAAAAACAAACCAAGTACTACAAAAGAACCCATAAAACCCCATTCTTCCCCAACGGTTGAGAAAATAAAATCAGTACTTTGTGCGGGTACATAACCATATTTGGTTTGTGTGCCTTGTAAAAAACCTCTACCCGTAAATTTACCCGATCCAATGGCAATTTTAGATTGAATGACATTGTATCCACTTCCTCTGGAGTCTTGTTTTAATCCTAATATTAATTCTATGCGTGTTTTTTGGTGTGTTTTTAAAATATGATTGAAAGCAAATTTTACGAAAAATAAATAGCAGATACAGGCCAATGCCACTAAAATGATGGTGTTTCGTTTTCTTTTGTTGAGGTAAATAAATAACCCACCAATGCCAATGATGATGAAGATAAGAACGTATATGGGAATTAAAAAGTCGGCAACAAAAAGGGTTATCATTCCTAAAAAAACGAGTAGAAAATAACCCGATAACCCTTCTCTGTAAAGCGGAAACATAAACGATAAAAAAACCAAAGTAGAACCGGCATCGGGTTGGCGCATGATTAAAAACATAGGAAATCCAACGATTAATGCCGCAATTAATATAGATTTGACATCACTAAATGTGGGATTAAGTAAGCCAACATAACGAGAAAGAAGTAAAGCAGTGCTGAATTTTGCAAATTCTGAAGGTTGTAATTTGAAATCGCCACCTAATGAAATCCACGCTTGATTTCCGCCTACATTTCTTCCAACAACGAGAACTGCGATTAGCAACACAACGGTAACTCCATAAATTATGGGAGCAAGTGCATTAAAAAAACGCATATCGACCAATAAAATGAAAAAGCCAATAATTAATCCGGAAAGAATGTAAATCAATTGTTTGCCGTAACTACTTGTGAAACTAAATCCGTCCATTTTTTCAGGATTGTAAACCGTAGCATAAATACTAAAAAAACCAATTGCAGACAAAGCAATGAAAAGAAGAACGGTAATCCAATCTACATTATAAAAGAAGTTTTTTGGTTGGTTATTTGACATTTTTAGCGGTTGTAATTTTTGTTGTATTGCTTTGCGGAGTCGTTACACTCGGTTTTTTTGTTTTTATTTTAGGTAGCAAATTTGCATCTTTATACATTTGCAATGTGCTCCCATTTATACTTCTGTTGCTTACTTTGCGGTTAATGTATTTTTCAGTCATAAAACTGGCAATAGGAGCGGCATAAGAACCTCCATAGCCTCCGTTTTCAACAATTACAGCAAGGGCTATTTTAGGATTGTTTCTTGGTGCAAAACCTATAAAAACAGAGTGGTTTTTACCATGTGAGTTTTGTACTGTTCCTGTTTTTCCACACATAATAATATTTGGAATACGAGATTCTGTAGCCGTTCCCCAACCCATATTTACAGCATCTTGCATCCCATCAATCACTGAATTGAAATGAGTAGTGTCGATATCTACATAATGTTTTTCGGTGTATTTTCTTGAAATCAACTTCTTTTCTCCTATCGCTTTAATTACATGCGGTTTAATGTAATAACCTTTATTGGCTATAATACTCATAATGTTTGCCATTTGAAGTGGTGTGGTGTTTATCTCACCTTGACCAATGGATAGCGAAATTAAATTGGTGTATCCCCAATATTTTCCATATCGTTTGCTGTAATTTTCACTTGTAAACAATCTTGCCGATTTTTCAAATGGAAGGTCAATTCCTAAGGTGTCTCCAATACCAAATTTTCTAACTTTTTTTTGCCAAAGATCGTAAGTAGCTTTTTGATTTTTATAACCATTTTTGAGAATTAATTTAGCGAAAATTTGACAGAAATAGGTGTTGCATGATCTCGCTAATCCTCGTCTTAAATCAATTTTACCATCTACGTGTTCACATCTTACGTAGTGATTACCAGCTTTATATCCTCCAGGGCAATTGAATGTACTGTTCGGAAAAATTACTCCTTCTTGCAAGGCAATCAAAGCATCTAGTGGTTTGAAAGCGGAACCTGGAGAATACATACCTTGTATGGGGCGGATGTTTAAAGGTCGGTAAGGGTTATTATTGAGTGCCATATACTCGTTGCCAACTTTTTTTCCAACCATTAAATTAGGGTTGTAGCCGGGGCTACTTACAAAAGCAAGTACTTCGCCACTAGAGGGTTCTATAGCAACAATACTACCTACTTTGTTTTTCATGATTTCTTCGCCTAACTTTTGAAGTTCTAAGTCTAAAGATGAAATTAGTTTTTTCCCCGAAATAGCAGCTTCGTCAAATCGGCCATCTTGGTAAGCTCCTTTTGGGTTGTTTTTTGCATCATAGAGCATATAGGTAATTCCTCTTCTTCCTCTTAGTTCTTTTTCATAACTGCGTTCAACACCGCTTTTTCCAATGTAATCACCTAGTTTGTAATATCCTTCGCTCTTGTCAATGTCGCTTTGTTTTACTTCCTTGCTATAACCTAAAAATTGACTGGCAACGCTGTCTGGATAAAATCTCACCGTTCGTGGTTGTACAAAAAAGCCTGGAAATAGGAATAATTTTTCTTGCAGAGCCGCATAATTTTCGATTGGAACTTGTCGCTCAAATATTGTCATTTGATAGTTTGATTGAGCTCTTGCTCGATGTAAACGAGTTTTAAAGCCTTTTAAGTCTATGTCAACAATAGAACAAAGTAGAAGTGTATCGATGTTTTTTACTTGATTGGGAATGACGAGCAAATCATAAATTGGTTGGTTTTTTACCAAAGTTTTATGATTTCGATCTACAATCTCTCCTCTTGCAGGAAAAATGTAGTTTTTTCTTAATGCATTGTTATTCGCCGATAGGTAGTATTTTTCACTAATTACTTGTATGTAAAAAAGATTGCATACAAGAATAAAAAAAATAAAAATGAATAAACTTTGAATAGTATATTTTCGTATAAAAAAACTAGTCATTTAATGATTTTTTTTAGCGTAAAAAGTCGTTTCTAAAACTAATATCAAACAAGTAGTAAATATACAATTGGTAAACGACTTAAATAAAGTATAGAAAAATTCAGATACCTTGTAGGCTTCTAAGAAAAAAAACACTAAATGATGAGAAAGTACACATAAAAAAACAAAAGTAGAAAATTTAACAAACCCCATGTTGTGAAAAGACGGAGAAAGGTCGTTGAAGTTTTCCTTACTGATGCTGATAGATAAGAATAAAGTACGTATTAATGCGGTAAATACACAAGCTGCGGCATGCACACCTAGGGTGTCGTAAAAAACATCTAAGGTTAGACCTGTTAAAAAAGCAAGCGAATACAACGCTAAATTAGGAATACTTATTGGTAATAAAATAATGAAGAGAACATAAAGAAATGGGCTTTGTAAATCGTATAAATTAAGGTTTCGCAAAAAAAGTATTTGAATAGAAATAAGTACTATCCAGCGAAAAAAAAATGAT
>JAIEMU010000060.1 GCA_019751895.1 Sphingobacteriaceae bacterium
CTAAACCTTGTAAAGCCAATAACAATAGTTTTAATCGTTTACCTTTAATATTCTTGTATTGAATTTTTATGCTCTCAACAATTTCAATACTGTTTTTATCGGTGATTAAATCGCTTAATTTTAAAGGTGTTCCCTGCTCCCTTAAGTTATCTAAATCGTGTTTAATTGTTTCGATTTTTATAATTTTTCTAGTAGGTGCTGTATTTGAATATTCAAAATTTTCAATTACCTCAATTACTCTTTTATAGTATTGTTTGTAGTATTCAATATCTAAGTTTGGCTCAAGTATAAAATCAATAAATTCTCTGCCGTCTTTTGTGAAATAAATCCTATTATTAATCCCTAATTGTGCCCCGTAACACAAATATTTATTTTGAATAAATTGTTTTAAATCACAAAGGGTATTACCAAAAATACATTCAATAAAGTTACTTGTTTCACTGTATGGATATTCTTTTTTATAAATCAGTGCCAAATCATTAATAATTATTTTAAAACTATCTAAATCAATTAAATGTAAATAGGCTATGTATTGGGTTTTTGCTAGTCTGCAACTTTTCATTGCCCAATCATTTTCTTTATAATCAATCCAAATTTTTAATGTTTTTAATGTGTCATTAAGTGGTTCTTCTTTTGAGTTTTTAAATTCCCAAAAATTAAATCCTGCGGGCAATGCCATTCCAACTATAAATTCCGAAGTGAATAAATTTAAAAATACTTTGTTTTCCATTTTTATAAATCTAATTGTATTTTGTTTGCTGCGGTTATTTTGGTTGCATCAATAACCTTTGCGTAAATCTGTGTTGTTTTTAGTTCCCTGTGCCCTAGCATTTTTGAAACGGTGTAAATATCTGTACCTAGTGAAAGCTGTAAGGTTGCATAAGTGTGTCTAAAACAGTGAAATGTTATGTTTTTAGATATTCCCGCAGCACCAATCCATTGACTTAAACGCTTGTTTTCGTATGCTGAATAAATAAGCCCGTCAAACACTTTGTCGTTTGGTTCTTTACGTTCACCTAGTAAATTATACGCTTGTTCGGATATTGGCAGCATTTCAAAGGTTTCGGTTTTTTGCTGTTTGAATTTTATAAAATATCCACTGCCCTCTATAAATTCAAATTTATTCCAAACAAGGTTTTTAATATCTGAAAATCTTAACCCTGTAAGTGCTGAAAATAAAGCTGCACGTTTTAACAAAGGGTTAATGCATTCAGTTTTTACAAGGCTGTTCAGTTCCTCAATAGTTAAAAAGTTTCTTTGCGTTTCTGCTTGTTTAATAGGTTCTATTTTACCGTTCAGGTCGCTAGGCAAATACCCGTCTTTGTAGGCTTGTTTTAAAGTTGCTTTCAGTTTATTGAAATAGGAGACGGCTGAATTTTGTGCAAGGGTTACTTTGTTACTCTTATTGCTTTTGGTAGTTAGTAAATGTTTTTTGAAATCGTTGCAAAACTTTTCGTTGAGGTCGGCAAACTTTAAATTTCCTTTTGTGAATGTTTCAAAGTAATTGTAAGCTGAAACCCAATTATCGTGGTTTGAGGCTTTGCGTTTGTCGGCAAGGCTTTTAAAATAGGTGACAAAATTTTGTTCACCCTGTTCCTTTATCTTTAATTGTTCTTTTTCGTACTCTGAATAAATTTCGGGCTTATTTAGAGTATTTTCACGTTTCTGTCTTATCTGTTCAGCAATCCGTAAAGTTTCTTCATTATGGTTTTTATAAATAGGGTTTCTTGTCTTTTCAAAAACATACATTCCTAAAAATTCCCTCCTAGTTGGTTCACCTGTTTCGGGGTGTGGAATAGGTGGATAAAAATCAAGGTATAAACTTTGTCTGTTTCCTGAAATTTTCTTTTGTCTTAACGTAACTTTATGCGTTAACTTACCTTTTATAGCCATTATCTTTAGTTATTTATACTTGATTAAGTAGTTTATCAATTACCATTTTGGGAACGTATGCATACCAACCTTTTTTTATTTTGGGTATGTTATTTCGTTCAATAAGGTTGTGCAAGGCTTTTTCTGAAATACCGTATTTGTTTTGTACTTCGGTAAGGTTGTAACAGTCCGCAATATCAAAGCCCCCCGCTTGCACCCAATTGTCAAGTTCCTGTTTTTGTGTTTCGGGTATTCCCTCGGGCTGTGTTCGGTTGGTTGGTTCTTTAAATAGTTTATCTACTTCCGAACGCTTTACAATGGTTTTTTTTTCTAAAATATTAGTTGCTTTCAACTTCCCTGTATTAATAAGTTTGTAAACATTTTGACGTGAACAACCTATCAGTTTAGATACTTGCGTAACGGTTAAAAACTCCTTTTCCTTTAGCCCCTCAATCGGTCGGCTTTTTATACGCTGTGTTTCCTTATTACTTTGTTCAACTTTTCCCGCCCTTTGTTTTGCTTTGTATGCTGCACTATTACAACGGTGCGAACAGTATAGCGTTGTAGTGGTTCGTGCCGTAAACTCATTACTACAATGCTGACAAATACGTAGTACCTTAATGTTTGAACTCATTCTGTATAAAAGTGTGTTAAAGTGTATCAAAGTGTACTAAAGTGTAAACTTTGTAAACCAATCGAGGTACAAATTTATTCTGTAAACTACTCGAGGTACAATAAAGGTACAAATATTACATAAATAAACAACTATTAACTATAAATAACTAAAACTAAATTTCATAAAAAAAGCCGTTTTAAAGGCTAATTTGTAGGTTTGTCACCTGTTTGTTATTTGTTTGTTTTTGGTGGTTATTTTCCTATACAAAACTTGGTAAAAATATTCTCAAGTAAGTCATCAGTAGTCACTTGCCCTGTAATTTCTCCTAAATAGTGTAAGGCTTGTTTGATATCCATGGCTAAAAAATCAGAGGTAACAGGATTGTGAATGTTTCCCAATACACGATTGAGTGCTGCTTCGGTTTGTTTCAAAGCCTCTACATGTCGAATGTTGGTAATCACGGTTTCGTTGGTATTGATATGCAAAAGATTTACTTTTTCTAATAAACTCATTTTAAATTCTTCAACCCCAAAACCGGTTTTGGCGGTTAAAAACAAAGGTTCAAAGGCTTTAAAAATTACTTTCTGATTATCGTTTAACAAATCAGCTTTGTTAACCAATAAAAGGTAAGGAATATTTATTTTATGCAAATCTGCTAATTGGATTTCAATTTCCTCTACGTTTTGCGAGGCATCTACCATATAAACAATCAACTTTGCTTGTTTCATTTTCTCTAGCGTACGTTCAACGCCTTTTGCTTCAATAATATCAGCAGTTTCACGAATACCTGCCGTATCAATAAATCTAAAAATCACGCCATTGATATTCAATTCGTCTTCAATGGTATCTCTGGTGGTTCCCGCAATTTCCGAAACGATGGCTCTTTCTTCATTTAACAAGGCATTCAACAAGGTGCTTTTGCCTACATTTGGTTTTCCAGCAATCACCACGGGCACTCCGTTTTTAAGTACATTACCCACTTCAAAAGAGGCTATCAATCGATTTAAAACAAGATTTATTTTCTGCACCAAAGCCAACAATTGGTCTCTATTGGCAAATTCTACGTCCTCCTCCGCAAAATCAAGTTCCAATTCAATCATCGAAGCAAAATGAATTAATTGATTTCTCAAATCTTGCAATTCATTACTAAAACCACCTCTCATTTGCTGCATCGCAATATCGTGGGCGGCTTTACTATCAGAAGCTATCAAATCTGCTACGGCTTCAGCCTGACTTAAATCTAAAGAACCATTTAAAAAAGCCCTCAAAGTAAATTCGCCTGGTTTAGCAGCTCTTGCACCTTTGCTAATTAATAGATTTATAATCTGTTGAATAATATAATTTGAACCATGGCAAGAGATTTCTACCACATTTTCTTTGGTGTAAGATTTTGGCGCAACAAACAAAGCTGCCACCACCTCGTCGATAATAATATTTTGGTTCTTTATCAATCCAAAATGCAAGGTATGTGAACTTTGCTGGGTTAAATCCTTACCCGAAAATACTTCGTTTACCAATTGAATCGCATTTGCGCCTGAAAGACGGATAACACCAATGGCACCACTACCCGAAGGAGTTGACAAAGCTATAATGGTATCGTTGTTGTACATTTTTAAATTACCTAAAGCCAATTATTTAACAATTGGCACAAAAATACTTCTTTTTTGCTGAGTTTTATTTTGCAAAAAGCAATAAACAGAAATAAAGCTTTGATTTTATCTTTTAAAATAGAAAAAATATTTTACTTTGTTGTTCACAACATAAATATGAAAGAAGGATTTCCAATAACCGTAAAACGAACCATCGAATTGTTTGGTTTAGCACTTATTTTTGTCATCATCGCCATTGGCAAAGACTTAATTATGCCTATCCTGATGGCATTCTTTATCAGCATTATGCTGTTGCCTATTTATAGATTTTTAATTCGCCGCAAAGTACCCGAATTGATTGCCATCATCTCCCCTATTTTAGTAGTTTTTGTAGTTTTGTGTGCATTAATTTGGTTTTTTTCGGTTCAGCTCAATTTTTTAGTCGCTGATTTTCCTTTGATAAAAAACACAATTACCCAACATTTACATCATTTGAGCGAATGGATTAGTCAATCGACAAATTTATCTGTAAAATCGCAACTTAAAATGTTAGACAGCAAAAGCAACGACATTTTAACGATGTCGGGAAAAATTGCCACCGGCACAGCGCTTACTTTGAGTAATTTATTTATGTTTATTGGGCTATTGCCTATTTATGTTTACCTTATTTTGTATTACAAAGACACTTTATTGCGTTTTGTGTTCTTATGGTTCAAACCTAGCGAACACAAAGAAGTAAAAGCTGCTGTTTATGAAATTGAAGACATGATAAAAAATTATTTAATAGGCTTGTTAATTCAATTGAGTTACATGAGCGTACTTTTGGGTGTTCTATTATTACTTTTTGGAATCAAACATGCTTTGTTAATTGGGGTTATCTTTGCCATTCTAAACCTCATACCTTATATAGGAGCATTTTTCGGCAATTTGATTGGGGTTTTAATTACACTTAGTTCATCTACCGAGTTGTGGCCAGTGCTTACTGTTTTGGCGGTAATCAGTTTTGTTCAGTTTTTGGATAATAATATTTTAATGCCACGCATTGTGGGTTCAAAAATAAAAATAAATGCTTTATTTTCCATCATTGGGGTGTTTGTGGGCGGTAGTATCGCTGGTATATCAGGGATGTTTTTATCGATGCCTATTATTGCCGTGCTTAAAATTATTTTTGATCGAAGTCCTCAATTTAAACAATGGGGAATTTTGTTAGGCGATGAGCGAATAGATGAAAATCCGATGCGATAAAAATAAAAAAGTTGCTGATAATCGTTCCATTGTCAGCAACTTAAAATAATGTTTTGATATAAAAATTGGATTACATTCTTTCAGGAACAACAATCCCTAAAATCAACATTCCTTTTTTCAGTAAATCAGCGGTGAGCTTACAAATATTCAAGCGATGTTGTTTAATTTTCTCATCCTCTTCTTTCACTATAGGCGGCACTTCATGGTAGAATTTATTGAACATTTTAGCAATTTCGTACAAATAATTTGCCAAACTTGCTGGGCTATGTGATTTTGCCGCAGCGCTTATTTCGCTTGGATATTTGGCTAATAACATAATCATCGCCAATTCCGTCTCCGACAAAACAATTCCATCTACACTTTTTACATCTGATTGATAGTTAGCTTTGCTTAGTAAAGATTTGATACGAGCATGTGTGTATTGAATAAATGGACCTGTATGTCCTTGAAAATCTATACTTTCATTCGGGTCAAACAACAATCTTTTTTTAGGTTCTACTTTCAACAAGAAATATTTCAAAGCACCTAAACCGATATTGTAGTACAAATCATTTTTTTCTTGTTCACTAAAATCGGTTATTTTCCCTAATTCTTCGGTTTTTTGCTTTGCTGAAGCAATCATTTCGTCAATCAAATCATCGGCATCTACTACCGTTCCTTCTCTACTTTTCATTTTACCACTTGGTAAATCAACCATTCCATAAGATAAATGATGCAAACCATCAGCCCAGCTTTTTCCTAATTTATTTAAAATCAAAAACAGCACCTTAAAGTGATAATCTTGCTCATTGCCCACCACGTAGATAGACTGCTCCATTCCAAAATCATCAAATTTCATTTGTGCCGTTCCCAAATCTTGGGTAATGTAAACCGAGGTACCGTCGGCTCTAAGTACCAATTTTTGGTCTAATCCATCCTCAGTTAAATCTATCCAAACCGAACCATCTTCTTTTTTAAAAAATACACCTTTGGCTAATCCCTCTTCCACAATGTCTTTTCCCAACAAATAGGTATTGCTTTCGTAGTAATATTTATCAAAATCTACACCTAGTTTTTTATACGTCACCCCAAAACCTTCATATACCCAGGCATTCATCTTTTGCCAAAGCGAAATCACTTCGGCATTTCCCTCTTCCCATTGCAACAACATTTGTTGTGCTTGTTTAATTAAAGGTGCATTTTTTTTAGCTTCTTCTTCGCTTTGCCCTTGGGCAACTAAAGTTTCAATTTCTTTTTTATATTCTTTATCAAAAATAACGTAATATTTCCCTACCAAATGATCGCCTTTCAATCCTGTGCTTTGTGGGGTTTCATTGTTGCCATACAATTGCCAAGCCAACATTGATTTACAGATATGAATACCTCTATCGTTTACCAAATTCACTTTAAACACCTCAAAACCATCAGCTTTCAATAATTCGGCTACGGCATAGCCCAATAAATTATTTCTTACGTGACCTAAGTGCAAAGGTTTGTTGGTATTGGGCGAAGAATATTCAACCATTACTTTTTTCCCGTTGGGTTTTACCGCCGCAAAATTTGAATTAAGCAATTCAACGTTAAACAAATTAAGCCAATACGTTTCACTAATAGATAGATTTAAAAAACCCTTAACTACATTATATTTAGTTACTTCTTGAACGTTTTTAAGTATGTATTCTCCCAAATCCTTTGCCGTATCTTCAGGTGTTTTTTTAGAAAAACGCACCACCGGAAACACCACTAAGGTAATTTGTCCTTCAAATTCAGGTCTTGTTTCTTGTAAATTTAATTGATTTTCAAAAATTTCTTGTTGGTATAATTCTTTTACCGCGTTAACAACTGCGGTGGTAATTTTTTTATCTATATTCATTTTTTATTCGTTATGAAAAGCATTCGTTGCTTTTATTAATATTTCAAAGGCGTGTTCTGCCATTTGGTTTTCACGGTCTAAAGTTGGATTTACTTCTACAATTTCGAAACAGCAAATCTTTTTGCTTGCCACCAAACGTGCTACCAAATTACCTGCTTCTTTTTCAGTTATCCCTTGTGGAACAGGCGTTCCCGTTCCTCTTGACATTGAAGGATCCATCGAATCTACATCGAAAGAAACATAAATCATATCGCAATGGTCAAGGTATGCTAAGGCCTCAATTACAATTCTTTCTACACCTCTTTTTCTCAATTCGGCGGTAGTGTAGTTTTTCACTTTATGTTTTTTGATTAAAAAATCTTCAGGTTTTTCTGTATCACGAACCGAAATTAAAACCAAATCTCTGTACTCAATTTTTGGCGCTATATTGCCCACATTTTTCAATTGATACCAATAATTAATGGTTTCTTGGTCGAGTTTATTGGTTTTCATTTCCAAATTATCCTCATCCAAAGATATTGCCAAGGGCATTCCATGCATATTGCCTGATGGCGTGGTATAAGGCGAGTGCATATCGGCGTGGGCATCAATCCAAATTACACCCAATTTAGATTTTGGATTTGCTTTTTTTATTCCAGCAATAGTACCCGCAGCGGTGCTATGATCGCCTGCCAAAACAATAGGAAATTCATTATTTTTCAAAGTTTGCTCAATGGTATCGCTCACTCTTTCTACCATAGTTAAAATACCAGAAATACGTTTTGCGTAAGAACTACCCGTAGCCTCGAGCAACAAATGATTTTCGTTGGGAACAACTACCGAAGCTATTTTTTTAAATATCCGACTGCCAAAATCAAGGGCAGCAATTTTGATGGCATCAACGCCCATACTGGCACCTCTAGTACCTGCGCCAAGCTCTGAATTTACTTCAACGATTTTAATTGTTTTAATCATAAAAAAAATAAATTTTATTTTGTTAAAGTATTTACCTTTGTAAACAATAAAAATGCTTTTATTTGCGTTTTTATTAAAATATACAGCAAAAATATAAAAAAATGCAGAGTTACTCCGAATTTCTTGATTTAAGCGTAGGTTTTCCACAAGAAGGCTTTAGCGTTATCGACGATGAATTATATTTTCAAGATCTTAATCTAATGGAAATGATTGAAACCTATGGAACACCCTTACGTTTCACCTATCTTCCGCAAATTAGTAAAAAGATACAACAAGCAAAATTATTATTTCAACAAGCCATCATAAAAAACAATTATCGTGGCGATTACAAATATTGTTATTGTACCAAAAGTTCGCATTTTCGCCACATTGTGGAGGAAGCATTGAAAAATGATATTCACCTCGAAACTTCTTCGGCTTTTGACATGCCAATGATTGAAGCCTTGGAAAAAAAAGGAAATGTAACCAAAGACATTACTGTAATTTGTAATGGATTTAAAACTTTTCAATACAAGCAATATATCATCGATATGCTTCACGATGGTTTCAAAAACATCATTCCCGTTTTAGACAATAAAGAAGAATTTAATCTTTATGATGATGAAATTGAAATGGACACACCTTGCAGTTTAGGCTTTAGAATTGCGGCTGAGGAACAACCTGATTCTCGTTTTTACACCTCCCGTTTAGGCATTAGATTAGAAGATGTAATTGAGTTTTACAACCATAAAATCGCTTCAAACCCTAATTTTAGAGTAAAATTACTTCACTTTTTTATTAATTCAGGAATTACAGATTCGCCTTATTATTGGAATGAATTAGAAAAATATGTAACGCTTTATTGCAAATTCAAAAAAATAAATCCTGAATTGGACACCTTAGACATTGGCGGTGGAATGCCATTTAAAGATAGTTTGGTGTTTGATTTTGATTACGAATACATGGTAAATGAAATTGTAAAGCGTATTAAAGAAATTTGTGCCGAACACGATGTAATTGAACCAAACATTATTACCGAATTTGGTAAATATACCGTTGCCGAAGCATCAGGTATTTTATATAAAGTATTGGGACGTAAGCAACAAAACGACCGTGAAAAATGGCTCATGTTGGATGGTTCTTTCATTACCAATTTGCCAGATGTTTGGGCGTTGAACCAAAAATACATTTTATTACCAATCAACAACTGGGATTCGGAATACGAAAGAGTGAACTTAGGTGGGATTACTTGCGATGGACAAGATTATTACAACGAAGAAGCGCACATGAACAGTGTGTTCATGCCCAAAACACGTAAAGTTCAGTACTTAGGCTTTTTCAACACAGGTGCTTATCAAGAGGTGTTGAGCGGATATGGTGGTATTCATCATTGTTTATTACCTAGCCCTAAACACGTTATCATCAGAAGAAATAGAGATGAAACCGTAAACTTTGAGGTATTTGGCGAAGAACAAAATAGCAAGCAAGTACTCAAAATACTAGGTTATAGTTCATAAGACACAAAAAAATGATTGAAAACATTGATTTAACCCACGTTTTGGTTTTAGACATTGAGACCGTTCCTCAATATGAAAATTTTGAGGACGTTCCCGAAGTTTTTCAAGAATTATGGGCTAAAAAAACAAGTTTTCAACGAAAAGAAGAAGAAACTCCCTCAGATTTTTACAAAAAAGCAGGCATTCTAGCCGAATTTGGAAAAGTTATCTGCATCAGCGTTGGTGTTTTTGACAACAAGCATGGAGACTTAAAACTTCGAGTAAAATCATTTTATGGAGATGACGAAAAAGTAATTTTAGAACAATTCAGTGGTTTATTAGCAAAACAATCGCCTCTTACCTTACTTTGCGCTCATAACGGAAAAGAATTTGATTATCCTTATTTGAGTAGAAGAATAATCATCAACAATCTACCCTTACCCAAACAATTGAAAATTGCAGGCAAAAAACCTTGGGAAGTGCCTCATTTAGACACGATGGAGCTTTGGCGATTTGGCGATTATAAAAATTTTACGTCCCTCAATCTACTGGCTAACATTTTCGATATCCCTACACCAAAAGACGATATAGATGGCAGTATGGTAAAAGATGTTTATTACAAAGAAAAAAACTTGGCTCGAATTGTAAATTACTGCCAAAAAGATGTCATCACAACAGCACAAATTTTATTACGTTTCAAAAATTCCCCTTCAATTCCAATAGAAAACATCACCATTGTTGAATAGTTTTGAAATTACAATATTTTAAATCCTTACCTTCGGACAATTAAATTAAAATTATAAAATTCTTATATTATGTATAAAATGTCATTTTTTTCCAAGCTTCGGAACTGCCAGATATATTCAAGCGTCAAACAGAATTATTTAGTGTTATTTTCGCAATGAATTTTACACAAAGC
>JAIEMU010000113.1 GCA_019751895.1 Sphingobacteriaceae bacterium
GCTCCCGTTGCTTTTGCTGGATTATATAGTGCTTTATATGCTGTAGATAAAGATAGTAATATTTTTGGACTAAATGGTGATAATGATGGGACACATCAAAAATGGGGTTGTTTTACTAAAAATGGAGCTGGATATAATAATTGGACTGATATTAATGTTAATGGATTATTAGAGTTTAATCCTGCTGTTTCTGATATTATATCTACAACTCAAGGTCTTTATTCAGTAGCAAGAAATGATGCGTTTGGGTTAGATCATGATGGATATTGTGAAATGCAATCTTTTTTTAATGGAACTTGCTCAAATTCAATTACATCTTATCACTTAGTTGATTTAAATAAATGCGAAGTAAGTAAAACAAACTATTTAGCAGACTATGGATATGGTTCTAATACTGTTTTTGATAGCACAAATAACTATATTATTATTTATGGAAAGAATAACGTTTCATATGTTTTACCATCTAATAAATTATCAAATGGATTAGATGGACAATAACAATAATTGATAAAGAAAAAGAGCTAATATTAATTAGCTCTTTTAAATTTAAGGAGCAACTGTTCTTAATGTATAATGTGGAATTGTATGAGCTGCATCATCCCAAAGCCAACATTTATGTCCAGCGTTTGTCATACAATTAATGACCGTTAATAATAGACTAATTTTTTATTGTAAATAGTTGATTAATCAATGTGTATAGACTTCTTTTTTATCACCTATTTTAATAATAAATACTGTCATCTTATTATCAGTAATTTCACAGATTAGCCTATAACTTCCAACCCTGTATTTCCAATACTCACCTAATTTGCTGCCTTTAAGTGCTTCACCTATTGATATTGGGTCATCAGAGGTTGCAATTCTCTCTTTCAAAAACTTCAAAATTCTAACAGCCACAGGCTTATCTAATTTGTTAAGTTCTTTTAGAGCAGATGGATCAAATTCAATTTGCCAAGTCATAATTTTTTAGTATTTCATCAAATGGTATAGTTTTGGTTTTTCCTGATCTAATGTCTTCCATTCGTTGTTGAGCCATATACACATCTTCTAAATCACCAATATATTCAAGGATTGCTTCTCTGGCATAATATGTTTTAGTTCTACCTGTGCTTTTGGCTAAATTTTCTAACCTTGTTTCAATGTCAAGGGGTAATCTAATTGCTAACATAATATCCTCCTATGTTGCTATACTTGTATAGTATAATTCTAACATATTGATTTATTTTATTGTAAAGATTTTTTATCACTTTCTAAAATATTATAAATTGTGCTCCTGCTCACTTGATCTTGCTTGGCTATTTCTGTTATTTTTAGAAGAAGCGCATATAAACTCTAATGATTTATTAGATATTGAATATGTGAAAAGTACTCAAACTATAGTTATCAAGAAAACCAGTAAAAGATCTGCACGAATTGGGTGGAATGAAGCCTTTAAAGAGTTTACTGCCAAAAGCGCAAATGATATGTTAATTCCTGAAATTTTTGATGATGAAGATTTGTGTAATGAAACAATTTAAAATATATGTGATAAATCTAAATTTAAATTTATTCCAGTATCAATGAGGAACTTTTGTAATGCATTCGTTGATTGAAGTTATTCAGCTTGATTTGGCGAAAGTAGAGTAACTTTATGAAAAACAGCCATGTGTAAAATGGCTGTTTTTGCAATTACTAAAACATTAGAAACATTGAGTTACATAGCGGGCGGAGATTAAATCTGCAGTACCTTTGTTGGACTCGAAGAAATCTACATATTCATCAGGAGTTGCACCGTACTGTGGGTTGTACTCAAAAAGAGCGTAGGCTACATCATAACCACCATTTGCCGAAGGTAAGATGATGGTTTTTTGGAAGGTTGTCATATTTTGCCCTACATATTCCTTATCTTGCCATTCTTGCTTGTTCTTGCACCAGGTTTTTATATAAATATGCTCACTATCGGAACCATTTACATCATTGGTGATTTGTAGCCCTCTGGTTCCAGATGGATAATCAATATATAATTTTTGATTAGCGGCGGTGCGACCATATCTGGACTCATGACCGCCAGTTTGGCCAATAACTGAGTATTGACCAATCACTTTGCCAGTACCACCATCACAATCGGAACCTGTTCTGTAGTATCCCCAGTTATATTCACCCCACCAGCCACAGTTGTCCCAGCGATCGGTACCAATCTGGTATTCAAGTCCAGACCAGAATGAATTACTGGTTCGATTGGCAATACTATTGTAGAAAGTTCCAGAAATTCCATGACTAGTTATGGCATAACATGAGAGTAGTAAAATTAGTTTCAGTGTATTAATTTTTTTCATGATAATAATCCTTTTCATTGTGATTAGGCAGCCGAACAATTAAAGTTGTTCTAGCTGCCAAATACATTACTGTTGCGGTAAAATAATATCCGGTTTCTTATTCAAGAAGCTATAGCCATTCTCTTTTTGTAGTTGTGATAACTCATTGTTATGAATCGTCTTGCTGGCCGCTTTTAGGGTTGGTTGCAAAGAGTTTTGTTGCGCAGTTGGATAAACGCAGGTTAAACTACCTTGGGCACTATCATTGACAAAATAGACGGAGTGAGAAACGGTACGATAGGTCTTGCCACCAGTGGATAAAACCTGTGGTTTAACATCTAAATAGATGGTTCCAGTTTTTGCTTGCTCAAAATATTGATCGGCTACAGTACCTGGTTGATAGACTGAATCCAGACCAACTTTTCCAACGGCAGAGATTTTATTAACCGAATCATTCAATTTAAAAATGATCGGGAAAGAGCTAGTAAGTTTTAGTGGAAGTTTTCCTTTATAGAAGAAATCACTATTTCCTACGGTTGAAACCACGATAGCATGTTTTCCTGGCGATACTTTGATCGAGGCATTTCCCATATTAAAGGTTTCGGTTTTACTACTGTTCCAGTTTTGTGAGGAAGATACTTCATATTTCTTGGTTGCCGTAACCTCGCCTTTAAATCCAGCGATGTCTGCGCCTAATTTGGCGGCAATATCCAAACCAATTTTTTCACTAAGACCCCATGAATAACCTTCGGTACTTGACGAACTGATTGATGCAGTATTGAAAGTCTGATCTATATTGGTGTTATTGCAAAACTCAGTCAAGATGATAGTGTCGGCTCGATTACCTAGGTCTCTGCTAATTACGGGCTGCACCTGATAATTCGGGTCATTAACATCATAGTCAACTTGCTTGGCAAATGTCGAGGAAACCTTATTGAACGTATCGCTAGACAAGGATGTAGCTAACAATGATTTAAAATTATTGTTATTAAAAAACGATTTAACCAGTGGATAATCACTTAAACTATTATTGGAATAACGTAACGGAGTCCAATTGCTACTTTTAACAGTTTGTAAAATCCGGTTTTGAAAAGCATTAACCATGACATTATTAAAATCATAGATATTTTGCTGATTAATGGCAACATTGCTATATGCGAGCTGATTGGATTTTATTGTGCCGATCTGCGCATAAACATTATAGGTTGTCAGTTCACCGATTTCCTTGTTAAAGATAATTACGCCATTGCTATTATCAAATACAATTGGCATCGTCGGAGAGAACTGTGTTACTAGTCCATTAACTGCAGTTTGTAAAGGAATGTTTTTGGTGATATCTACTTTGGAGCCATTTTGTAAGAGTAGATTGATTTTATATTTAATCTCATTGCCTACAAAATACTTATCTTTTTTATCGGCGGTCAGTTCCAGAGATTTGAGTGGCGATAAAGACACCGCAATTGTCACTGGCGCAATAGTCATTAGCGGATTTGGTATATAGCTAACATTTATCAGATTTTGCCCTTCTTTTTCTGCAACCTGTTGGAATGTGCATCCAGTCTGGTTTAGATTATCTGCGCGGCTTTTGATATCGCAGCTTAGCTGATCTGGTGGGATATCGGTTATGGTGCCATCAGAATATGAGGCCGTAGCAGTTATTTTGGCTGTTGAGTTGATGTAAGGGGTGAGTACAAAGTCATTTTTGCTTAAGTTAATTGCCAGCATCGTTGCGGCAGTAACTTCACCATCCAGCATTGTATAAACTCCATCTAATTGCGCTTGAATTTCAAAATTACCGGTGTCGTAACCTGTAATGACTCCAGATTCATCTATTTTTACCGGACCATAAATCACGGCATATTTGACAATGTTAGTAACATTGGCGATAGAACCATCGGCATAGTTGGCGCGGACTAGCAGATTATTTTTGTTCCCTTTTGCTATTTTAGGGTCACCATAAATATTCAGCGATTTAACTAGTACCCGATCTACGATGATATTTCGTTCAAAAACCTTATTGGTTCCTAGACTTGCAGTGATGGTGGAAGATCCTTTAGCGACACCAGTAAGTAGTGCACGATCGATCTTGATTGCCGAAGGATCCGAAGATAGCCATTGCGCTGAGTTAGTAATATCAACTTTGCTGCCATTTGAGCAATTGGCATACATCGCAAGTTGCGCTGTTCCTCCAACAGGTAATGAGACGATATTTGCTGGTTCAACACTAGTACTAATTAGGCTAGAGCCAGTTCCGCAATATGATTTGATAACGGCGACTGATTTGGCGATCCGCTGTCCTTGGTACGTAATGTTGATGCTAGTATTACCTATTGTTTTGGCAGTAGCCTTACCCTTATCACTTTGATTATTGATATCAATTATGTTGTAATTACTGCTGCTCCAGTTGCTGTCATAAGAGATATCGACCGTGTCACCATTTTTACAGATCAGTGCTGCCTGATAGCTAATGACATCACCGATTTCAATCGTGTCTGGTCCGTTAAGCTCCATCTTTTGTGCCTCAGCAAGGGTACATCCAGACCATCCCAGACTCACTGCAACCTTATTAAGTGTTTTATTTGCTGTGCTAGAATTACCAACACAACCGCTAATTAGTCCGCTAAGACATATAGCGGCATAGAGGATTATTTTATTGTTTTTCATTTTACTTTCCTTGAGTTTAAATTATATTATCTAACTCTTTGCAAGATAATTATATTCTGTGATTTTTAAGATATAACACTAGGGTATAAATTAGAGAAATTGATTATGGGAAAGAGATGTTGGCACGACTTATATCGGTGTGTAATTCAAGAGAGTTTTTATATTGATTGAGAAAATTATTTTGATGAAAAAGGGTAAAGTAATTTGATTGGACTATAGTCTGAGAGGAATAGAATGTTTCAACTGTTCTTAATACAGTAATAAATATAATAAAATTGTTAAATTGCAGGTGCAATGCTATTAATTCAATTTCGATTAGAAATTGCTTATAGAGATGAAACAGATCACATAAATTATCAAGTCTTAAACTAAAGATATAATGATGGCTAAATTGTAAGATATGATAGGTTGTATTAAAATTGCCATCACCTAGGTAATCCCCTGATAAGATACTGATGACGATAAATAATAGCCATGGAATAATAGTAATTCCGTATTTTTGTGTTTTCATGATTGTTTGAGAAAATAATTTAATTACACTATTTTATCTAGATAGCAAGATGAATATTGTCTCTTAAAAGGACATTTGTGAGCCATTACTTTGATCATTTGACCATATCTTGTGAACTAATACACAAATATGGGTTTCATCTACTATTTTCATAATTAGTTCTTTTAGCCATTTCTTTAATCCTTTTTACAAGTTACATTTACATTATTTTATCTTAACTTGTTTCTATTGGCATTGTCCTAATTATAGAGTGAACTATAGTTGTAATTTGGCGCGTTTTAAATATCAATGAATTTTAGCTGTCAAATATCTTTATTAACGTGTTGTCCCATTATGGGACAGTTCTTTTATCGGTAACTAGCTAGAATAGCGAGTATTAAAAAATAATATTTAATAAGTCAATCATGAAAACATCGTCAGTCAGAATAATTTTATACAGAATAATTACGGGTTTATTCGGTATGATTTTGATCGACTATCTATGTGATGGTAATTTAAATACTACATGTCATTTATTACAGGTTGGGCATAATTATTTTTTCCACTTGAACCCAGAGAATCTGCTTTGCTATTTTCATTTGCACAAACAATTATTATTCACTATCGATGCGTTTGTTCGCCAAATGGGGCTAAATAATATTGTCCTTATTGTTCTTGCTAAATCATTAATAACCGCTTACCGCTCATTACTTATTTTGAAATTTAATATATCTCATCAACGTAATAATTTTAGCCACCAATATAAAAATTCATTTACTCTTCATACTGATATTAGTCAGGCTAATATTGCACTGCCATAATTACTTATCTGGCAATTTCTATCTTAACTTACCCTCTTATTTTACTGATTAGCAGTGAAGCAGCACTTTAAGCCGCTGCTAAGTCTAGTAGTTACATCTATTTAAAATCATCTTACAAGGATATTTGCAATGAAACCGCGTAATAAAAAACTGTTACTGATCTTAAATTCACTCGTTTTGATGTCCTGTAATAGTGGTGCAAATTTATCAAATATGGCGCTCCAGTCAGAAAATGGCACTCCTTCATTACAATTTGAAACACTGGAACACTATGATGCCGCATCACAAGTAAAATTACACGACTGCAATGGTATAGAAAGTCAGTTTAATGGTAATAAATGTCTGGTACTGAAGTTGCCAGTAATCAGCTTGTCATATGCCGACATGGTACGTTTAAGTGGCGACTATATTGGTAATCCAGATCCTGGTCGTAATATTGGGCAACAGGCAGACTTAGCACAACGAGAAGCTAATTTTATGGTTAATTTTGATGCCTACAATAATTCAACCTATCAGACTTATCTGATCAAATATCTGACAAAAATCCGCAGCATGGATGAACGAAACAAGTTTAATAAACAAAATCAGCGACCACTTGAAATCAGCGATAAGGATAACTGTGATTTCAACGAAATTTCTGGAGGCCTTTGTGTGGGAAATATTCCGGTTTCTCTGGGAGTTTATCTTCAATTAGCCAACAACAGTAATGATCATTTTGATAATAATGCCATTCAAAGTTATTTGGCTGGGCATGGTTTGGCACTAAAGACTGCTTATGCCGGGAATTTAACCTTGGCATATGCTTATGAAGGATTTGCTGCACACTTTGGCAGTGATTCATTTGCTGCCGGACATACCAGAACCCAAAAGCAGCAGATTCAGGATCGTTGTCAAAATGAAGTAGAAGGGCGTAAATTTGGTGGACTTTTGGTAAAAGAAGCCCATGATTTCAGCAATAAAACTGGAATTACGCTGATTAATAATAATGGAAAGCAGTGGGTGGCATTGGGCGATGCATATTTCTTTACCTCAGGAAATTCCCAGAATAAACAGCTGTTAATTGAGACTCTCCAAACTGGCGTTGACCAAATTTATGACATATATCAAAAGCGTGCTCTTCTCAGTGCTACAGAGTTTTCTAAATTAAGTCAGGACAACCTGAAAATTATGCAGGGTATGCTGCCAAATCCAGATTTAACCCGAAATTTAACCGTGAATCCGCCTGCAATTTTCTCGCTGCAAGATGGTGTGCTATGGTGGAGAGATTTGCGCTATAACAAAAATGAACCAGTTTCCAGTTGTATTAATGCTGCCAGTTTTTATCATTTATGAAAGGAGGTGCCAAATGTATAGAATTATTAACAGATGTTACATCTGGCGTATTATGTTTAGAGTTTGGTTTCAGTTTTTAGTTGAAATCAAACTATGAAACAACCAGAGTGCGTAACGTCATTTATTAAGCAAATATATTTTAACTTTAGTCATTTTATTTATTAAAGGATCTTATCATGAAAAAAATTATTACGTTAATTGCATTTATTTCCATCCCGGCACTAGCCTCAGCACAAACTGAGCAATTAAATTGTCTGCAAAATGAGTATATTCATATCAATCTGGCAAATAAAACCTTTGCCAATAATCATCTAAGGATTGAGCAGTGTTCCCGTGATGTCAAGCAGGGCCGTGAAATCAGTTACCGCGATTTTCCGATAGACAGTGACAAAACCGGTCATCTTGACTTTAAAGATAATTTTTCAGATCACCCAGAGGTGAATGTTAGCTGTACTTTAGTGGATGTTGACCCGCGGACCGGTGGTAAAACTACCGTTGGCTACCTTCAAATGTATGCCGATAATCCCTGTACTGGAGTTAACTCATTCCAAACGCTGTTGTTTGATGCTTCTGGATTAATCTATGATGATGCTCCATGGTTGGTTAATTATGTCACTAATGGGGATCGTTCTTTTGATTGGTCAATTGATGTTGAATTAAAAACTAGATAATATGTCCAGCATAAAGGTCACCAATTATATAGATGGTGACCTTGATTGAGGATTATAAATTTTGGAGAAAATCATGAAAAATATGGCTAGGTACTCGAAAATTAACCGCTGTCTAAAATTTATCATGGCAAGTACATTTTGGTGCTGCGTGATAAACTATGCCGGCGCCGAAGGGATTTTACTGGATGAGAATACGATCAAAACGGTAATTGAAACAGGGCTGAATCCACAACGATGGCAGGCTCCAGATTGGCCAAATTATAAATGGCCATCAGGAACCAATCGCTGGATTGCTGGTGAGGCGACGCTGGAAATTAATGGGGATGAAAATGGTTCGCTGGCAGAAATTGTTGGAAAAGCAGCTTATTCGGATGCTGGTTCGATTTATTTTGGTAAAAATACTTTGATCAATAACTTGGATACTCCGCAAAAATTAACTACGTCATCCTACAGTAAGTCTATCAGTAATAGCGTAACTACCTCAACTACGCGAGGCTGGAAAATTGGCAATAAAGTTACAGTTAAAGGTGGAATTGAGATACCATTTATTTCCAAAGGGGAGGTTGCCGTTGAAGTAAGTGGTGAATATAATAGCAGCTCTACTGATTCAAAAACCATTACGACAGTTGAAACTTATACTATACCGCCACAAACAATTGAGCTAAAACCGCACGAGGAGGTAATCGTTTCAGTTTATTTGGCTCAATCACGGGCAACTGGTAAATATCGCTCTTATCAGTATGCGAATGGGAGTGCTTCGGTACCTTTCAGAAGTTTCACTGATAAAAATATTCCCAGCTACTGGCAATCGACTAATTCGATATATAACTATCTAAAATATAGTAGTTGGTTACCGGGTGAATTAATTGGAATTACCGATGATCAAATTAAAAAAATCAAGGTTTTCAGTGAGGGCTCTTTTGTTGCTAATGCTGGTGTTGAATTTAACGTTGTGATTACTCCGGTAGATCGGGTGACTGGAAAAGTTAAAACTACTGAAGCCATAATCCTCAAAGCTAAACCGCTTAATTTAAAAAATAGCAGAACTGCTGGTTCCGGAATCAGGTTTTGGTAGAGGGTTTTAGATAAATAGGGCAGACATTTATAAGTTTGCCCTATTTTTTTAGTACTGTTGTAAAACTGGCGGTAGTTCAATCCAGCTTCTTTGACAGCTATCCAATGATTGAATGCTTATAAAATGCTATTAAACTGAATTAATAACTTGGGCAAATGATTGGATATTCCACTTTTATAGGCGGCCATAATTAATTCACTGCGGTTGACAACGTTAAATTCGGTATATAGACGCCGAGTTACGCATTTGGTGATGCCATCTCTAGAAATTGTACAGCAATAAATTTTACTTAAGATTTCAGCGATTTCTTTGTCAAATTTGCCAAAAATAATTAAATATAAAATAAGCTCTTCTTTTTCTGATAAGGTACTATTATATGAGTGCTTTGTTAGATTAATGATTTTTGCTTGATTATTACCAGAGTTATTTATAAAATCTTTTATGGCAATAAAAGTATTCAAAGAATTAAGTTCTCTCGATTTTATATATAGGCCATTGAAAATATTATTATTCATTAACAGAATGACCTGATTTTGTATAATTGTATAGTTAAGTTCTGGAATTATGGTTAGATAGTTTAAATGACAATGTGGTTGTTTTATCATATTTTGATGAATGTCTCGATATTCAGGACAAAGAGGTGTGACTGGGGTGTCTAATTCGCTAAGGTTTTTATTTAATACTTCATTAGCAGTATAACCAAATCTATTGGCCAATTTTTCTCCAACAAACTTGAATCTGAAATTTGTATCACAGATTTGATGTAAGGAGTTTTTTTCTGTTGCTTGAACAAATTCTATGACTTGTTCAAGGTCTAGATGGTGACCATTCATGATTATTTTATACCGTGGTTACGTATTATTATCGAAGTAAATATGTCAAAAACATAATTTTCTGTTTATTATTAACGCTATTGTAACATTAATTTTATTAACATTAGTTACTGTCGAACAATTATTATTTTAATTTAAATAAAATTTGCTGATTACTAAGTTTGTATCCTATAAGATATTGATTGTGGTAGGTTCTTGCGGTGTTATTTTATTGAATAGTGTTTTGGTCAGGGACATTATTTAGTCAGTACTATGATTCTTTTATTGTGTGCCATAATTGCAAAAATTGATTGGTTAGTTTGAAGAAG
>JAIEMU010000147.1 GCA_019751895.1 Sphingobacteriaceae bacterium
ACCTGCAAATATCCCTTCTTTACGAGCAATATCTCTGGTCATCAATGCTGCATCTTTATCGGTTACTTTTTCAAACAAGTCGATAACATCAAAGTTAACATTTTGAGGTAAAAAATCTTCTCCAATTCCCTCTGTGATATAGGGATAAATTTCATTTTTATCTAAGATACCTGTTTCTTTATATTTTTTAAACACAGAACCATAAGTATCGATACCCCAAACTTTAATATTTGGATTTTTTTCTTTTAAATATTTTCCAGTTCCTGAAATTGTACCACCCGTACCTACTCCAACTACTAAATGTGTGATTTTGCCCTCGGTTTGTTCCCAAATTTCCGGTCCAGTTTGTTCATAATGCGCCAAAGAATTGGCTAAATTATCATATTGATTAGGTTTCCAAGAATTAGGTACTTCTCTTTCTAATCGTGAAGAAACAGAATAATAAGAACGAGGATCTTCTGGTTCAACATTTGTAGGGCAAACAATTACCTCTGCACCAAAAGCACGTAAAGCATCTACTTTTTCTTTACTCTGCTTATCCGTTGTTGTAAAAATACACTTGTATCCTTTAATTATGGACGCCATAGCTAAGCCCATTCCTGTATTTCCAGATGTACCTTCAATAATGGTTCCTCCAGGTTTCAAGACACCTCTTTTTTCGGCATCTTCTATCATTTTAAGCGCCATTCTATCTTTAATAGAATTACCAGGGTTGGTAGTTTCTATTTTCGCCAACACAGTTGCTGAAATTTCTTTTGTTACACTGTTGAGCTGTACCAAAGGCGTATTGCCTATTGTTTCTAATATATTTTTATACCACATTTTTCAAAATTACTAAACTTGATTTAACATTTTACACTTTAATATTGATTCGGAATTTTATTTTTAAAACGAATGATTTTACGAATTTAGTTTCAATTAACGCACATCAAAATCATTTCAAAAGAATATAAATTTGCACTAAACTAATTTGTAAATCTTACCCGGCAAAGAAACCAAAATACCTTGCATTTCTAGGGTTAACAATAAAACGGCTAATTTACTTTGCTGCATTTGAGTTGTTATCGTCAAATCATCAATTGCTAACGCCCCATTCTTTAAGGCGTCCACAATTGTATTTTCTTCTTTTGTAAGGTTGATTAATAACTTTGTTTGCGCTTGTTTCTCCTTTGGTTTCACATCATCCCAGCCCAAATAATAAATCAAATCTTTGGGATGATTAATTAATGCTGCTCTATTGGTTTTTATCAAAAAATTACAACCTTGCGAAAACTCATCATTTGTTCTGCCAGGAAAAGCATAGACATCTCTATTGTAAGAGTTTGCAATTTCTGCGGTAATTAAAGCGCCTCCTTTTTTTGATGCTTCTACAACAATAACTGCATCAGCAATACCTGCGATTATTCGATTACGCATCGGAAAGTTGGATCTATCAGGATTGGTTCCTAAAGGAAATTCGGTTAACAATCCTCCATTTTTAACCATTTTTTGCGACACCGTTTTGTGTATTGCAGGATACATCCTATCTAATCCATGCCCTAAAACACCAATATTGGGTATATTATTTGCAATACACTCTTTATGAGCCGTTACATCTATTCCATAAGCCAATCCACTTACCACCAAAACATCATAATCGATTAAAATTTCACAGAGTTGTTTTACCAATTGTTTACCATATTCGGTGGCGTTTCGAGTACCCACAATGCTAACGATTCTATTGTGATTTAGATTCACATTTCCTTTGTAATACAATAAAATTGGCGCATCAAAACAATTTTTAAGTCTTTTAGGAAAATTTGCATCGGTATAAAAAAGCACTTCTATATCGTGCTTTTCTATAAATTTTAATTCCTCGTCGGCTAATTCTAAAGCATTTGAATGTAAAATTAAATTAGCGTTTTTCTCTCCTATGCCTGGTATTTGTAGCAATTGCTTTTTGTTTGCCGAAAACACCGCTTCGGCGCTTCCGCAATAGGCTAATAAATTTTTAGCCGTAACATATCCTACGTTTTTTATTAAGGTTAGCGCTATTTTATATCTTAAACTCATCAAGTCGAAAATAAGAATTTAAATTTTCATTTTCACTCAATGAGCAATTTAATTTAATCTAAAGTGGCTCTAAACATCAAAGCACCAACGGTTAAATTACTTCTACTATCTATTAAAATAGCCGACCCATTGGCTCTATTGTCATTATATAAATCAAATGCCAATAGATCAGCAGTTTTCAAAATCACTCTACCAATGTCATTTAACGAGAAATTATCTGCACTAAATTTATCTAAAGTATTGATATCTACCTTATGTAATATCTCATTTATTTTGCAGCGAGCGGTTTTGCTGTTGTGCTGAATTAAATACGTAACCGATGTATCTAAAGGTTTATTATCCATCCAACAAAGGTCCGCTTCAATTAATTTTGAATCTACTGTTAAGTTCGATGCATTGACAATTGAATCTCCTCTACTCATATCTACATTATCTTTGAGATGAATAATAACCGATTGACCTGCATGCGCTTCTTGCAGTTGCGCATCAAAAAATTCAATTTTATCAATTTTGGTGCGAACACCTGAAGGAACAACCATTATTTCGTCATTTACTTTAAATGTACCACTCTGAATTCTACCTGCATACCCTCGATAATCATGTAATTTTTCAGTTTGAGGCCTAATTACCCACTGTACCGACATTCTTGCTAATGGAGATTGTTCTAAATTTTCAGTATTGACCTCTTCTAAGAAATTCAACAAACTTTCACCCTTGTACCAACTCATATTTAATGAATTTTGAACCACATTATCTCCTTTCAAAGCACTAATAGGAATGTATTGAACATTTTTTAATTGCAATTTTTCCGCTAGTTTTTTATACTTTTCAACAATTTCATTGAATTTATTTTCATTGTAATCAATCATATCCATTTTATTGATACAAACCACAATGTGTTTAATTTCTAGCAAAGAAACCAAATAAGAATGCCGAATGGTCTGTTCTACAACACCATTTCTAGCATCAACCAAAATAATAGCCAAATTTGCAGTCGAAGCGCCCGTTATCATATTTCTGGTATATTGAATATGACCTGGCGTATCGGCAATAATGAATTTCCGTTTATCGGTTTGAAAATATTTATAGGCCACATCAATCGTTATACCTTGTTCTCTTTCCGCTCTTAAACCATCGGTTAAAATGGCTAAATCAATTGTTCCATCGTCATTTTTTCGATTTGAAGTTTGTAATGCTTCTAACTGATCTAACAAAATAGAGTTTGTATCGTATAACAAACGACCAATAAGCGTGCTTTTTCCATCATCTACGCTTCCTGCCGTAAAAAATTTTAATATATTCATTTTCTTTAGAATCTAATTTATGTAATCAACAATTTTATTAAAAATAACCACCTTTTTTTCTGTCTTCCATCGCTGCTTCAGAAACTTTATCATCTAATCTAGCGCCTCGTTCAGAAATTTTTGAATCACTAATTTCAGCAATAACATCGTCTATATGAAACGCATGCGACTCAACTGCGGCCGTACACGACATATCGCCTACCGTGCGAAAACGAACTGTTTTTTTCACCACCACATCGTCATTATCCATGTTTAAAAATGGAGATGCAGCCATTAATTGTCCATTTCTTGTGATACAATCTCGTTGGTGTGAAAAATAAATACTTGGCAATTCGATGTTTTCTCTACGAATATAATTCCATACATCAAGCTCCGTCCAATTGCTAATTGGAAAGATTCTAACATTTTCACCTTTATTTATTTTTCCATTAAATATATTCCAAAGTTCTGGGCGTTGGCGTTTAGGATCCCAAGTTCCAAACTCATCTCTCACCGAAAATATTCTTTCTTTAGCCCTTGCTTTTTCCTCATCTCTTCTCGCACCGCCAATGCAAGCATCAAATTGATTTTTTTCTATAACATCCAATAAAGTAAAGGTTTGCAATGCATTTCTACTTGCATTTTTACCCGTTTGTTCTGTTACTTTACCTTCGTTTATCGAATCTTGAACCAACCCAACTATTAATTTTTCACCTAGTCGTTCCACCATTTTATCACGATATACAATCGTTTCTTCAAAATTATGACCGGTGTCAATATGAACCAATGGAAATGGAAATTTGCCTGGACGAAAAGCTTTTTCAGCCAAGCGAACTAATGTAATTGAATCTTTACCTCCCGAAAACAAAAGGGCTGGTTTTTCAAATTGCCCTGCAACTTCACGTAAAATATGAATGGCTTCGGCTTCCAATTCATCCAAGTAATCAAAATTATATGTACTCATTTTATATCCTTTTTATAATTAACTATTTTATTGCTTTGAATGTAACCCACATTCTTTTTTTGATTGATCTTCCCACCACCATCTTCCTGCTCTAAAATCCTCATCAGGTTTAATTGCCCTTGTGCATGGTGCGCAGCCTATGCTCGGAAAACCTTTATCATGTAAAGGATTATAAACTATGTTTTTATCCTTTATATATTGTTTTAAATCTGATAAAGTCCAATCAAATAGAGGATGAAATTTTAATATTTTATTTTCTTCATCCCATTCTAAATCAATCATGTTTTCACGATTTAAACTTTGTTCGGCTCTAATTCCCGTTATCCAAATTTCATTTCCTTTTAAAGCTCTTTTTAAAGGTTCAATTTTTCGGACATAACAGCATTCTTTTCTGTTTTCAACGGATTCATAAAAACTATTTGGACCTTTTTTTTCGACCATTCGTTCTAATAAATCCGTATTTGGATAATAAGGAATAATTGCTTGATTATAGGTTTCTAACGTTCTATTCCACACATAGTAAGTTTCAGGAAACAACCTTCCTGTTTCTAATGTAAACACGATAATTGGCAAATTATTTGAAAAAATTATGTCCGTTATCGCTTGGTCTTCCCATCCAAAACTGGTGCTAAAAACGATTTTCCCTTTGTGTTTATTTGCTAAAAATGAAAGCTTTTCAGCAATATTCAACCCATCAAGTTGTTGTTTTAAGTTTTCAATGTTCTCCATTTTTTTAAATTATTTTTAAAATAAATAAAACTATGCTTCGTAAACTCACCAGCATCACTATACAACCAACGGCTATCATTATTGTTTTTACCGAAAATTTATTAGACACCTTAGCGGCAATTGGCGCTGCCAATGCACTTCCGATTACCAAGCCCAAAACAGCTTCCCAGTAACTTCCTCCTAACATGGTAAAAAAAGTAAGTGAACTTAAAATGGCTATAAAAAATCTAGAAATTTTAACGGTTCCTAAAGAAAACAAAGGGTGACGACCGCCTGCTATTAAACTCGAAAGCACAATAGAACCCCAACCTCCACCAAAAGCCGCATCAATAAAACCACCTACAAAACCTAAAAAACCTATATTTTTTATTTTCTTATGATCTCTTTTTATTTTCAAGCGAAATGATTTCATCAAAATCATAAACCCTAAAATTAATGTGTAAATTGAAACAATAGGCTTTAGATAAACACTATATTGTTGCAAAGAAGACAAAAGAAAAGCCCCAAAAATTGCACCGAGGATGGCTGGAATAATCAATATTTTAAATAGCTTCCAATTTATATTTTTCATTTTATAATGCATCCACCCTGCTATTCCATTACTCAAAACTTCAGAAACATGAATAGCCATACTGGCAGATGCAGGTGGCAAGCCCATAGCTATCGAAAATGATGCTGAGGTAACACCATAAGACATCCCAATGGCTCCATCCACCATAGCAAAAACAAAACCCGCAACTAAAAACCAATAAAATAATGGATTAATATGCGTTAAAAATGATTGAAAAACAGGCTCAGTATTCCATAAAGTAATGGAACAAGCTGTTAAAAAAAATACGATTGAAAACCAAATAAACCACTTTATGTTTCTTTCTAAAAAGCTCTTTTTGGATATAATTAAGCTTTCAGTAATTTGATTCAATCTTTTTACTTTTGATGAGAAATCACCGTTTAAGGTTTCTCGCAGCGCACTCATGTTTTCCAAAGTAACATCAATTTCACTTGGTAAACCTTCGTTTAAAACTTGTTTCAATCGCTTGGCAATGGTTGGAGATTTTCCGTTGGTAGAAATAGCAATCTTCAAATTCCCTTTTTTCACAATCGAGCCCAAATAAAAATCACACAATTCAGGTTTATCTGCTACATTAACCAATAAATTTATTTCTTGCGCCAACTGTCTTATTTCTTGGTTCAAAATAGGGTTATTGGTTGCTACAAAAACAATATCTATATTTTGTAAATCTGCTGCTTCGAAGCTTTTTTGTTTAACAATTATCCTAGGAAAATCTTTCACAAATTGTTCGATTTCGTTTGAAATCAATTCTGAAACGATGGTAACGCTTGTTTTAGGACTATTATTGATAATTGCCGTTAATTTCTCTAAACCAACATTACCCGCTCCAATCAATAGAACACGGAAATTATTCAGCTTTATAAAAACTGGAAACAATTCATTTTCATGTTCTAATTCATTCATGTTCTTTTGTATCGTATTAAGCAACGGTTGCATATTTTTTAACCAATTCTTTAAATGAGGGATGAAGGGAAACCACCGAACCAAAAACAAGTATAGCAGGAGATTTTATTTTTTCATCCGCTACCAATGCTTCGATGCAATCAATTGTTCCAACCACTAGTTTTTCATCTTTTGAAGACCCATTTTGAATCACTGCCGCAGGTAAATCGTATTTCCCTATCGATTTGTAAATGCCAACAATTTCAGACAGTTTATTCAAACCCATCAAAACCAAAACAGTTGCATTTGAATTTGCTGCTTGGTAAAAATCTTTAGAAATTTCACCGTTAGCAGTTGTGCCGGTAAGCACCCAAAAACTTTCACTCAAACCACGGTGTGTAACCGGAATTTGTTGTAAACCTGGCACACCAATTGAACTTGAAATACCCGGAATTACATCCACAGGAATATTGTGCGCCACGGCAAAGTCTAATTCTTCGTATCCTCTACCGAACACAAATGGATCACCGCCTTTAAGTCTTACCACATGACCATGATTCAAAGCATTTTCTACAATTAATTGATTAATATCAGTTTGGGAAAGTGAATGAACTCCAAAGCGTTTGCCAACATATAT
The DNA here is from genome assembly GCA_019751895.1 of Sphingobacteriaceae bacterium. GTDB lineage: Bacteria > Bacteroidota > Bacteroidia > Sphingobacteriales > Sphingobacteriaceae > Pedobacter. Next base: position 7,122 of record JAIEMU010000147.1, read on the forward strand.
TTTTATAGCATTTTGAGGTGCATTTTCAAGCAATTCTACATTTGTTAAGGCATCATAAAGCACTACATCCGCTGTTTTCAAAGCTTTTAATCCTTTTATGGTAAGCAAATCAGGGTCTCCTGGGCCTGCACCTATCAAAGTTATTTTGGGAATTCGTTTTATATCTTTCTGTATCATCATTTTATAGTTTAGGCTCTTTTTAATTTTATTTGTTTTAGAAAATTCTCTGCTTGGTTAAAATATTGCAAAGCAAATGCTTCTGTAGGTTCATTTTTATTGATTTGCAATACTAAATCTGAAAATGAGGTTTCAAAATCAAACCCTTTGCTATCCACATAATGTGAATCAAACTCTTTAATTACACCTATTTGTGTACTGCTGTTTACACTTTTAGCCAACAATAAAGACTTTGCCGCACTCACAAATGTGCTATAAGTGTGATAAATGGCATCCGAATATTTTTTATGCGCTAAGTTTTGTTTCGCCCATTCAAACTTCTCTTCTGATTCTAATAATAGTGTAGCCACCAAATCAATCACCACACCAGCACATTCACCCACGCCAATTGCTGTTTCAAATGGAGCTACATGCCCCCAATCTAAATATTCATCTATCTCTAGGTTCGTTAAATCGGCAAGTGGTTTCAGCATTTGATAGAAATAATCTTTTCCTTTTCTATCATAGTAATTATGAAATGACTCTTTTTCTAAATTATTAGATTTGAAATCATTCAATATAAAATTTAAAACCTGTGGTGCTCTTTTGGATGGCACTTTAATCACTCGTTCTGCTACCCTTCCAACACCGTCGCCCACCGTTCCTCCACCAAGCATCACCTGAACCGCAGGGATTACTTTATCTGCAACTTTCAAAGAACTTCCATGAAATCCGATTTCAGCCAAACCGTGTTGTCCACAAGAATTCATACACCCACTTATTTTAATATTGATATTTTTTTCGTAGATAAATTCCGGAAAATCAGTATAAATTACCTCCTCTAAAACTTCGGCTAAAGTCATCGAATTTGAAATCCCCAAATTACATGTATCCGTACCTGGACAAGTGGTGATATCTGCTAAACTATCAAATCCCAAGGCTGTAAACCCAATATTTAGCAATTCATTGTATAAATGAGGAAGCGCTTCTTTGCGAACAAATTTCAATAACAAACCTTGATTTTGCGTAATTCTTATATCGTCGGCAACATATTTTTTTACAGCTGATACAAATTCACGCATTTTAGCTGATTTAATATCTCCTGCTAAAACTTTCACATAAACACCATAAAAACCTTTTTGTTTTTGTTCCACCACATTCGTTCCCAACCAATGTTTATAATGTATTTCATCCTCGATAACTACCGCTTCGTTAACGTTTTCAGCAGGCAATTCAGGTTGTAAAATGCTATTTCTGTCTATCTTAAAAGTTTTTACTTTATTAGCAATACGTTCTTGAGCTATTAAAGTTAACACCTCATCTAACCCTAATTTTTGAACTAAATATTTCAAACGTGCTTTATTTCTATTCGAGCGTTCGCCATAGCGATCAAAAACACGCAAAGTAGATTCTATAAACGGGATTAATTGGTCTTCATGCAAAAAATCATCAATTGCACTTGCTAAAAAAGGTTGCGCACCCAAACCTCCAGCAAACAAAACTTTGAATCCTCTTTCGCCTTCTGCATTTATTTTAGGTATAAAACCCAAATCATGAATAAAACTATAGGCTGTATCTTTCTCACTTGAAGAAAATGACATTTTAATTTTCCGACCCATTTCTTGACAAATTGGATTGCGCAGAAAATATAAAAAAACAGCTTGTGCATAAGGCGAAACGTCAAACAATTCATCTGGGTCGATACCTGAATTTGGTGATGAAGTTACATTTCGAACGGTATTTCCGCAGGCCTCTCTCAACGTTATTTCATCTTTTTCCAACTCCGCCCACAATTCTGGCGTTCTATCCAAACTCACATAATGAAGTTGAATGTCTTGTCTAGTCGTTAAATGCAAATTTCCGCTCCCATATTCATCTGCAACATCCGAAATACGAAGCAATTGTTTGAAAGTAACTTTTCCAAAGGGCAATTTAATGCGAATCATTTGAACACCTTGCTGACGCTGACCATACACACCACGTGCCAAACGTAAGCTTCTAAATTTCTCATCAGAGAGATGTCCGTCTTTAAATAATTTGATTTTCTTTTCTAAATCAATAATATCTTGCGCTACGATGTTATTTTCTAATTCTGTTCTAAAACCTTGCATATAAAAAATTCTACTTTTAAAAAAACAACATTTATCCCTTTGAATAAAAATTGAATTCAACAAAAGTATGTATTTCCTATATAAATAGTAGTATTTATTTTAAAACAAATGTAAGCAACTGATTTACATTATAATAAATCTTCAAAAGAATAATAAAAAAGAAATTATTTGGATTTTTTTAGCTTATTTATCCAAATCAAAACGCCTGTTATAGGCAATGAAGTTGCAATGAGACAAAATATAAAATACAGTATTTTAGAAAAAGTGCCCATAAATTCTCCTGTATGAAGAGGTTTGATTAAACTCACAATTTTTTCATTTAATGGTTTTTTAGAAAATTCATCTTGTTTTAAAATCGCTCCCGAATATTGATCCAAAACCACTTTATCGCTGGAAGCCAAAGTAGCAAATCCCGTTTTGATTTTCGTGATACTAAAAACCCCTACACTATCTTTTGGTAAACGAACGGAAACATCAGCATCATAAGGATATAACTTGTTTGCTATCACTAATGCTTCATCAAATGAAATCTGTTTTTTATTTTTAAAATCAAAGTTAGACTCTAAATCCTTCTCTTTTTTTCCTTTAAAAACCTCTGCTTGCATCACTACCGACAAGCCCGCTTTGTACCATCCAAAAGACCAACATAAACCCGTTAAAGCCATCACCAACAAAGGGATTAAGGCATAAAAACCTAAAGTATTGTGTAAATCATGATTTACTCGTTTCCAATTGGCATTAAATTTAATTTTCAACCCTTGTCGCCAATAGCGAAGTTTCAATGGAAACCATAAATACAAGCCTGAAAAACACAATAGAACAAAAATAAGTGTCGAGATACCAACTATCATACGGCCAATTTCGTCTCCCAACAGTAGCCATCTGTGTAATTTAAACATGATAAAGAAAAAATCATCTAAAGCCGATTCTTCATCACCTAAAACTTCTGCTGTATAAGGATTTATGTAATAAGGTATCCCTCTACCTTCTTCTCCTACTTTTTTAAAACTCATTCTGTAACTTTTCGTTGAATCTAACGGTAAAGTGGTGGAAACTAAATTCGCTTTAAAAACAGGTTCAAGC
>JAIEMU010000151.1 GCA_019751895.1 Sphingobacteriaceae bacterium
AACCCTTTGAGATAAGCCTCGGCAACCACAGATGCCGAATTGTTGCCTACCATTACATTTCTAAAACCAGGGCTCGACCATTCGGGTAAGAAACCTCCTTCTTTATAATCGTTCAACAAACCTTCTTGCATTTCCTTGCTGATGCTCGGATAAACCAAATTTAACAAAGGATAGAGCGCTCTAAAAGTATCCCAAAAGCCTGTGCCAGCATATTTGTAACCTGCCAATGTTTTGCCATTGAAAGGGCTATAATGCACAATAGAATTGTTGTTGTTTATTTCGTAATGTTTTTGAGGGAAACAAACCGTGCGGTACAAACAAGAATAAAAAGTTTTTTGCTGTTCCTCACTGCCGCCTTCAATTTTTACTTTGCTCAACACTTCATTCCACACTTTTTTAGAATTGGCAAGCGTTTGTTCAAAGGTGTCCGTACCTAATTCTCGACTTAAATTTAATTCCGCTTGTTCAAAACTGATGAATGAAGACGCTACTTTGATGTTTACTTTTTCGCCTTTTTTGGTTTTAAAACCTACAATACTTCCCACATGGTTGTCGGTCAATTCCAAAATATTTGTTTTCAATTCCTTTCCCGACCAAACCTGTGTACTTGCAAAAGCCTTGTCGAATTGAAGCACAAAGTAATTTCTAAAATTATCGCTCACACCACCGCTATTTTTGGTGGTATAGCCTATAATTTTATTTTCCGAAGGGATTATTTTCACATACGAACCCTTGTCGAAAGCGTCTAAAACGATGTATGATTTTTCATTTTCAGGAAAAGTAATTTGAAAATGAGCCGCTCTTTCGGTTGTCGAAATTTCCGTTGTTACATCATAATCGGCGAGGTAAACGCTGTAATAATAAGGTTTTGAAACTTCCGCCTTGTGGCTAAACCAACTGGCTCTTTGGTCTTCGTCGAACACCATTTTACCAGTGATGGGCATAATGGAAAATTGACCATAATCGTTCATCCAAGGCGAGGGTTGGTGGGTTTGTTTGAAACCTCTAATTTTTTCGGCGGTGTAGGTGTATGCCCAGCCATCGCCCATTTTTCCCGTTTGTGGTGTCCAAAAATTCATTCCCCAAGGTCTTGCAACGGCAGGGTAGGTGTTGCCATTTGATAGACTATGTACAGATTGTGTGCCCATCAATGGATTCGCCAAGTCGGCAGGACTGCTTTGGTTTTGTTGTGCCGTAGCACCAAAAAGCGAACAAATAAATAGGGATGTAAAAATACTTTTCTTCATCGTTTTAAATTAATTAGGTCTATTGGTTTTTTGCGTTCCCCAAGTTGGAGAAGGCGTGGCACCCATAAATATTTTCAACACGCCACCTTTTTGAAGGGTTTGATGATTGAGGTAATTTTTGTCGTATGCTGCGCCATTCAAAGTGATTTTTTGAATGTAAATGTTTTCGTGTGTTCTGTTGATGGCCTCTACTACAAAAGTTTTGTTGTTTTGGATTTTGATTTCTGCTTTGTCTAACAAAGGTGTGCCAAAAACATATTCACCATTGGCAGGGTTTACAGGGTAAAAACCCATTGAAGAAAAAATATACCAAGCCGACATCTGTCCCAAATCTTCGTTTCCACAAACGCCATTCGGTTGGTCGGTATAGAATTTGTCGGCTACTTCTCTAACTATTTTTGCGGTTTTCCAAGGTTCGCCAACAAAAGAATACAAGTAAGGAATGTGGTGACCAGGTTCGTTGCCTTGCGCATATTGACCAATCAACCCGCTAATATCTGGTGAAACATCTTCGCCCACCAAAGCCTCTTTGATTAAAAAAAGTTGGTCTAATTTTTTAGAAAAATTGGCTTCGCCTTCAAACAATTTTACCAATCCATTCGGGTCTTGTGGCACTAGCCAAGTATATTGCCAAGCATTTCCTTCTACATAATCATTTTTGCGGTGTTCCGAAGAAAGCGGATTGAATGGTGTTTTCCAATCTCCATTGGCTAATTTGCCTCGCATAAATTGGGTTTCTTTGTCAAAATATTTTTGATACAGTAGTGATCTTTTGGTAAAATAAGCATAGTCTTCTTTTTTGTTCAAGTCTTTCGCCATCTGGGCGATACACCAATCGTCGATGGCGTATTCTAGGGCATTGGCTACGGTTTCCAACAAAGTATCGGCGGGGATGTGTTCTATTTTTTGCACATAATTCATGCCGTCACGTTTTTGCATGGCGGTCGTTTTCAAAGCCTCGTAAGCCAAGTTTACATCGTATTTGCGAAAGCCTTTGAAATACGCATCCACAATCACAGGGATAGAATGGTTGGCATTCATGCAATTGGTTTCGTTGCCCATCAAATGCCACACGGGCAAACGACCTTGCTGTTGGTAGATAGCCAAAAACGAATTGATAAAATCATTTACTTTGTCGGCTTGGGTAATGGTAAATAGCGGATGAAGCGCCCGATAGGTATCCCAAAGCGAGAAAGTAGTGTAGTTGTTGAAATTCGCATTTTTATATACTTTTCTATCCGTACCAAAATAATCTTTGTTGTGATCGTTGAACAAAGAAGGTGCAAAAGCGGTATGATACATTGCCGTATAAAAAATAGTTTTGGTTTTGGCATCTGCCGAAATATCAATTTTGTTTAGTTCTTTGTTCCATTTTTGGTCTGCATTTTTAACCGTTTGCTCAAAATCCCAGTGTGGAATTTCTGCCTTTATGTTTTCGCTTGCATTGGCGATGCTTACGGGCGAAATACCCACTTTTACCAAAATTTCGTTTTTGTTTTTCAAGTTGAAATCTAAAACGGCTTTTATTTTTTTTGCAGTTCCTTCGTTGCCGTTAATGGCTAAAGAATCGCTAAACAAACGAATGTTGGCAATAGGCTCCGAATATTCCATTGCAAAGTATAGTTTTTGGTTGTCTGCCCAGCCTTTCGAATGGCGATAACCTACGATTTTGGTGGCGCTTACTTGTTTCAAATAGGTTTCTACGGGCGCATCCCAACCCACGCCATCGGCTAGGTCTATCAAAACATGTGCATCTGCTTTTGCAGGAAACTGATAGTGATGAAAACCCACTCTTTCGCTAGTGCTAAGTTTGGCTTTGATTTGATAACGATCCAACAAGACGCTATAAAAACCTGGTTTTACCACTTCATTTGCATGGCTAAAAGTCGAGCCATATCCATTGGTTAAGTTATCTTTTGTGATTTTATTTACAAAAGTTTTGCCTGTAAAAGGCAATACCAAAATGTCATTCAAATCGCCAATACCTGTGCCGCTAAGGTGGGTATGGGTAAAACCTAAAATGGTATTGCTGGCATAGTTGTATCCACTACACCAATCCCAACCCTCAAATATATTGACAGGCCCCAGTTGCACCGCACCAAAGGGAACATTGGCACCCACAAAAACGTGTCCGTGCTCTGCCGAACCAATTAATGGATTGACAAATTGAGTGAGATTTTTTGAATTGTTTTTTTGCTGCGCATACAATTGAGTGCTTAGCAGTAGCGCAATCAGCGAAGTTTTTAGATACGGAAAAGACATAAATAAATGAGGTTTAATTTAGTCTTTAAAAATAGTTTTTTTTATTGATTATTTGCTATGATACAAAAAAAATAGGCTGCCTCTTTTGAGACAACCTATTTTCTTTTTAGCCTTTGTTGGTGTTGTCACCAATAAAGAACTTGAAAAACTTGTTGGTGATAACACCAACAAGGGAATAAGGGCATAAAGTATTTTATTTTAAAGTTTTGTTTTTGCAGTTTTCCAAAAAGCATCTTCTTCATAAAAACCTAAGTAACCTGCTGGTGTACGAATTGTCAATGTACTTACATCAAGTCCATTTTTTGTACCCACTTTTGGTGGTTTGTTAGATTTTAAAGTTAAATCAGTTACTTTTAATCCGTCAAAAACTTTATCTTCAATACTTTCTAATGATTTAGGTAAAAGTAATGTTGCAAGTTTATCCAACTTATTAGGGAATGAACCTGCTTTTAGTGTTTTGATTTCAGTAGCTGACAAGTCAATACTTGTAATAGTACTGCTTGAAACAATTGTTGAAGAAAGTGTTGCAGTCTCTGACAAGAAAATGTTAGTTATTGTGAAACCTTGTATCGCCGAAGGTGCAACAAGAGAAGTTTTCGCTAAACCAGCTGCACTTAAACCTGTAATGGTAGCTGTAAGTTTGTCAAAAATAAAATCTCCCTCTGTTACTGAACTGTCTTCCCAAATGGCAAACAACTCAATGTTTTGCGTTAACGTTTGTCCAAAAGTATAAGGTGCAGAACCATCTGCTTTTGTGCTCCACCCTTTTACTCTTTTACCCGTTTGAACAGGTAGAACCTTAGGTTCTTTGGTCACGGTAGGGTCTAAAATAGGAAATTGAGATTTTGAAGTTTCTTCTTTATCCCATTTTCCGCCATTACCATTAAGGGTTACTTGTGCATCCCAACGGGCATAAAGGGTGATGTTTTTTTGAATTACACCTTTAAAGTCAAATGCTTTTCCAGGTTTAATTTTATCAGGTTTCCCTTCTGCTTTTTCTACAATTTGTGCTTCGGTACACCAAGCGCCAAAGGTTAAATTAGCTTTTGTTGGTGCTGGTGGTGCAGCAAATGGTGTGCCTGCTGGTACAGCCATATCCGCTACCGCCGAACCACCCGTGCTGTCGAAGCTAACTTTTAAGTTACTTACCGGCAAGTTGGTTTCGTCTTTTTTACATTGGCTTAGCAATAGGATTGTACCCATTGCAAAAGCGATATTTAATATTATTTTTTTCATTTCTTTATGATTAAAATATGAATAATTTAATGTTCTTATTTATTGGTGTCCCACCAAAGTGGAGTAGTAGGCTTGTCATTTCCTGGGTATGCTTTTTGGTAAGCTTCTTTGTTTAATGAAGACTCGCCTTGTGGCAATACCATACGACGGATAAAATCACCTGCTTTAGCTGTTAAAGCTGGAACAGGAACACTTTTTAGGTCATCTGTCCAGAAATTCGGGTCTCTGTTAGCTGGCGTTTGTAATTTTGGAAACAAAGTTCTTCTTCTGTCGTTCCAAGCCTCTAAACCTCCATCAGGAAACAAAGCGATGTATTTTTGGGTAATGATTTTATTAAGTTTAACATCTGCGGCTGCTGCTGCATCCCATTTTGGAGAAACGCCTAAAGCATTTGCATCTGCTGAAGCAAGATAAGCAGCGGTATTGGCGTTTAAACCATTAATTTCAAATGATGCAAATATACCTTCTTCATATTTAGCTTTGGCGTCACCAGTGATTAAACCAGCTAAGATAGCCTCGGCTTCTAAGAAACAAACTTCTGGGTACAATAACAAGTCGATTTTACGGGTATTGGTAGATAAAATAGTGCTTTCGTTCATTTTAGCCATATTTTTTACTTCGTAATCTCCTTGGTTGTATTTATCTGGATTGAAACCAAATATGGTACCTCTCCAATTTTTATCTGCACCTGCTTGGAAATAAACAGCAGCTCTTGGGTCGGCGGTTGCAGGACCTAAAGTTGCTTTTGCTTTGTCTTTATCAAAAGCTATGCCACCCAAACCTGTTAAAATATGCTCAAACGATTGGCTTAATTGAAGTGGTGCACCCCAACCTACTTGATACATTACATTGTTGTAGCCTTGTCCCCAACCTTGTGGGTTGGTGGTTTGTCTTATCGATTCAGCATTGCTGCTAATTAAACCTAAAGCTACAGCACTTTTAGCATATTTTGCCGCCATTGCTGCGTCAGCACTTTGTACACGTACGGCAAAACGCAACATTAAAGAAGTAGCAAATTTTTTCCATTTTTTCGCATTGCCTTGGCAATAAAGATCTACATCAGCAGCCATAAATTTTTGGCCTTTTAGAGCCTCGTCGTCTAAAACAAAAGACGTAGCTGCTTTTTCTAATTCAGCGAAAAATTCAGTGTATTGCTCTTGTACGGTTCGGTAAGGAGCTACTGCATTTTTTGCATCTTCTGGCGTAGGAAATGGAGAGTCGCCAAACGAATCCGTAATTTTTGATTGCATATACACACGTACAATTTTGCAAGCCGCATTTAAGTTTTTGTATTCTGCTTTGCCTTCTGTATTGTTGATTAATCCATTCAAACGAAACAACCAGCTATAATGTTGGTTCCACCACGATTGGTTCCAGCCATCATTTGGTTTGTACTGCAATGTACCCCAAGTTCCTTGAGAAATATTGAATTGTGAATATACATCGTGTTGCAAACTGGTAATTCTTTGGTGCAAATCGGCACCATCTAAGCCACCTGCTTTTTTCAATAAATCGCCCAATACGTTTGGTGCCAATGTACCTAATTGACTTTCAACAGGTGCATTTGGGTTGGTGTTGAGTGCGTCAAAATCTTTGGTGCAACTCGATAAGCTTAAGCATACTACTGCCGCTAAGCCAATGTATTTTGTTTTTATATTTTTCATATTCATTTATATTTTAGAAACCAAAACTTACGTTAAAACCAATGCTTCTTGCAGTAGGCAATGCATTTAATTCTACACCTTGCACATTTCCTGTGCTATAAGCTGCGTTCGAATCAAATCCTTTAGGCACTGCTGAATAGATATTGAATAAATTACGAGCTACGGCACTTAATTTGGCTGTTTTGAAGAATGATTTAGCTAACATTTTTTTAGGTACACTGTATCCTAAACTTACCTCACGCATTCTTACCGTTGTGGCATCATACACAAACTCAGCTTGTGGTGCATTTGACCAATAAGCTTGCGCATCAATACCTTTGGTATTTGGTGAATAAGTACCCAAACCTTTACCAGCCGAATCTTTGTTTTCCACTACCGAACCAGCTACTAAACTACCACCAAAACGATTGTCCATAGTCATTTCTAAAGTTCCTGCTCTTGCACCTGTGCTGATAGACCCCATATATACTTTACCGCCATATCTTACATCTACCAAGAAACTCGCATTAAAGTTTTTGTATTCAAAAGAGTTGGTGATACCGCCAATAAAATCTGGTTGGAATGAACCTAAATTTACTTTTTCGTTTGAGTTGGTGGTTAATGGTAAACCAGCATCATTTACAATGATATTTCCATCAGCAGTTCTTTTGTAATCTGTTCCCCACAATTCGCCATACACACCACCTTCGGTAGCACGTACTTCAATTGGCAAAGTGCTCATTAATTGGAAAGGCACATTTGGTGCTAATGAAATTACAGAGTTTTTGTTTACTGAATAAGCCAAGGCGATGTTCCAGTTAAAATCTGCAGTTTTTACAGGTGTAGCATCCAATTGAATTTCTAAACCTCTGTTACGAATTTTACCAGCATTGATTAACTTGCTTGTGTATCCAGTTGCTGGTGCAACGGCTAATTGCAAAATTCCGTCTTCACTATCTTTGTTGTAGAAAGTAAATTCAAAACCAATTTTGTTGTTTAAGAATTTAGAGTCAAAACCAAATTCGTAAGAAGTGATGCGCTCAGGCAATAAATTTGGATTTGCCAATACAGCTCTTCCGTTAGCAGATAACGATGACGAGTTGTGACCTAAATCAAAGTATTGTTGCAATTGATACGCATCAGCATCCATACCTACTTGTGCCCACGAACCTCTCAATTTTAAGAAGCTTAAGTAAGGAACGGTAATGTTTTTGCGAGCTAAAAATTCAGTAGCTACAAAACTACCACCCACAGAAGGATAGAAGTAAGAACGGTTTGCAGATGGCAAAGTAGATGACCAGTCGTTACGAGCGGTTACATCTAAGTAAGCATATCCATCGTAAGATAATGAAGCACTACCATATACCGAGTTCAATTTTTTCTCGCTTTGGTTGTAATTGATGGTTTGGAAAATTGAGTTTCCGATTTGGTAGAAACCAGGGATTTGTAAATTGTCTGAATCTCCATTGTTGTCGATGTTTTTGTTGTAACGCATGTTGGCACCACCAATTGCGCTTACACCAAATTTATCAAAGGTTCTGTTGTATGAAAGTAACAAATCATTGTTCATCTCGAAACGAGTTGAATTGCTGATGCCGATGTTACCATTGGTTTGCCAATATGGCGTACCTGATGCTTGAATACTGGTGAAAGTAGCATTAGAATAATCTACCCCCGAACGAACTTGTGCATTGAAATAACGATTGAAATCATATTTCAACGATGCCATACCAATACCACGGTATCTTTCGTCGTTATTGGTGTTTTTGTAAGCCGACCAATAAGGGTTGGTGGTGGTTCCGTTGTTTTTATCAAATGTTGCTGGTAAAATATTACCTTGAGTATCTTTATAAGCTGGATTTCCATAACCTGTTGCCTCATATTCTTTTAAATAAGAATACGCATAACTTCTTGGGAAAGTTAACATTTGCGTCATGATGTTGTCAGGGTCTAATGCCAAACGAGGTCTGTTGTCCGTGTTTTGGTAAATTAAATTTGCTTTCACATCTGTGCTCCATTTTGGAGATAATTTAGCCGTGCTACGAACTGAAAACGAAGTTCTCTCAAATCCACTGTTAGGAATCATCGATTTGTTATCCACTCTGTTTAACGAAGCTCTGAAAGTATGGTTTTCGCCACCTGTAGAAAGGTCTAATTGGTTAGTAAGCGTGCTACCTACACGTAAAAAATCAGAATAACTGTTTCCGCCACTAGCATAAGCACGTTTTAAGCCGTTGTAATCTGTTACCAATCCATCGGCTGCGCTTACAAAAGGACCAAATACAGTGCCTGTAGCTTTGTTTTCATAAGTTTTGCCATTCAAAACACCACCCCAACTACCTCTTGAATTGTCGTTGTTATAAGCATTGTTTTGACCTTGTCCAAAAGTGTTTTGAAATTCTGGTTCTGCCATTGGCGAATCGAAAGTAGCATTTGAACTTACGTTGATGCCGATGCTTTTGTTGTTAGATCCTTTTTTTGTGGTAATCATAATTACACCATTACCAGCTCTGCTACCATAAAGTGCAGCTGCTGCGGCTCCTTTTAATACGGAAACATTTTCGATGTCATCCGATACGATATCGGCTAAACCCGAACCTCTATCTAGGTTTTTGTTTCCCCAAACATCGTTTGTTCCACCAGTTTCACTGTTGATAGGCACACCATCTACTACTACCAATGGTTGGTTATTGCCTTGCAAAGAGTTTGAACCACGAATGGTAATACGGGTAGAACCCATTGGGCCTGTACCTGCTTGGTTGATACCCAAACCAGCTACTTTACCTGCTAATGCGTTAGAAACGTTTGAATCTTTTGAACGCAATAACGATTCGTTGTTTACATTGGCTACGGCATAGTTTAATGCTTTTTTCTCTCTTTTCAAGCCTAATGAAGTAACTACTACTTCGTCTAAGTTTGTTGAGCCGCCTTCTTTTAATTTGATTTTAAGGTTTGTTTGGTCTTTTACAACTACATTTTGACTTTCGTAGCCAATAAAAGAGATTACTAATGTTTTTCCTGCTGCTACAGAAATAGAGAAATTACCGTCGGCGTCAGTAACCACGCCTCTTGTTTCTCCTTTTAAAGTTACCGAGGTGCCTGGCAGCGGTGCGCCCGAAGCATCGGTAACAGTTCCCCTGAGTGTTTTCTCTTGGGCAAACGCAGATTGCATTGAGAATACAAATGCAATAAGAATAAAAAATTGTTTCATGTTTTTTTTATTAGTTATAAAATTTGGTTAGTTGAATCAAACATATAGATAAAAGTTTTAAATATGTTAAAGTTTGTTAAATTAAATTTTTTTATTATTTAATGATAATTTGGCTTTAAATTAACATTACGGCATATTTTGTTTAGTTTTTTGTTTAGGTCTTGTTTGTTTTTTTTGCCTTTAAATGATTTTTTTTCAAATGAAATATTTTTTAAATAAAATTAATAACTATTGGGTGCTTATGTAAAAGGCTATGTTTTGAGACTTTACTTCGCTATTTTGTTGGTTTTATTTTTTATCTTGGTTTTATTTTTAGTAAAGGCTTATAAAAGGAATTAAATTCTATTTTTTGACTAGGAATTTCATTGGTGGTCGATAAAAAACAAGGATTCATTTTTAATCCAAAGCCACGCAGGCTGGCTTTTTCTATATACTACCGATTAGATCCTTCGTTCCTCAGAGTGACACATTTTTTTATCCCACTTTGTCATCCTGAACGCAGTGAAGGATCTAATCGCACGTAGAGCCATTGCAGGTTGGTTTTCGTCACTTCTCTTCGTAGCGTTAAGCGAAGCGTCTCTACGGAGAGGGAATAAAACGTAGTTTTAAAACAACCTCTTCGTATAGGTGGGTCACGTAGGCTGGCTTTTTCTATATACTACCGATTACATCCTTCGTTCCTCAGGATGACAAAAAGAGATGAAATATCTGCGCTGATTAGCGTAATCAGCGTGAAAAACCAACCTGCCGATTAGAGTCTTCGCTCCTCAGAGTGACACATTTTTTATTCCACTTTGTCTTCCTGAACGCAGTGAAGGATCTAATCGCACGTAGAGCCATTGCAGGTTGGTTTTCGTCACTT
>JAIEMU010000170.1 GCA_019751895.1 Sphingobacteriaceae bacterium
AGGTTTGGTCATAAAGCAAATACAGCTACTATTTTGAGTCAGGTTGCGGGGGCGTATAATCAAGATATGGGGATTACAAGTTACGTAGTACCAGAGGAAAATAGCAAAGGTCAAATTCAAGATGATAAACTTGTTGATGAACCTGAGTTAGCAGATAGTATTTTAAATGCAAACGCATTTTATATTAAAACATTGGCAGTTCCAGCTCGTAGAAATGTAAAAGATGAAAATGTAATTGCAGGTAAATTGTTGTTCAGTAAGTTGAAATGTGCAAGTTGTCACATTCCAACGATGAAAACAGGTTTAGATAGGTTAGCCGCTCTTTCTAATCAGCGCATTCAGCCTTTTACAGATTTGTTATTACATGATATGGGCGAAGGTTTAGCAGATAATAGAGCTGACCATAGGGCGAATGGTAAAGAGTGGCGTACGGCGCCGCTTTGGGGTATTGGTTTGTTGCCAAGAGTAAATGGAATACCTGTCTATTTACATGATGGCAGAGCCAGAACTTTAGAAGAAGCAATTCTTTGGCATGGGGGAGAAGCGCAGGCGAGTAAAGAAGGTTTTAAAAAACTGAACAAGACTGAGAGAACAAAAATAATTACGTTTTTGGAATCTTTATAATATCAATTTAAGAGATGTAATCTCTATCATCATCGCTCAATTCTTTTGAGGATTCTTCATCATTTAAGTAGGTAGATTTAGCTTTAGATCTGCCTACTATTAAACCTAAAATAAAGCCAATCAATAATCCACTTCCGATTACAAAAAGTTTAGAAACTTTCACATCTGTGATTAAAAAATTGAACGAAACTGCATCCGTATTTGAGACTAAAAATAGGGTAGAGAGGAAGGTGATAATAATGATTAAAAATGTTTTTGCGCTCATGTTTTTTCTTTATGTTTAGTCTTTCAAAGGTACGATTATTTGTAAAGTAATTACAGTCAAAATATGCTTTACCTTTCTGAAATTATATAATTTATATGTTTTTGAAAAATATGTGAATTAAAAAATTATATAAGTTTCGAAAAGTATTGATAATTAATTAGTAATAACTTTTAAAACCTCGTTAAATTAGCATTTGCTAAATTATTTAGTTTTGTTGCTTTATTTTAGTTGAATAATTAATTTAACTAAATCTTTTAAGTATTTGTTATTTAGATTTTTATTTGTTTTCTTTTTTAATTTTAAAACAATGAATTTAAACTAAAAAATAAGCGTTTTTAACTTGTTTTTCGATTTAGTTAAGGGGTATTTTTTTTCGTTTTTTGTATAAAGGAAATAGGAACACACTACCTAAAATAATGGCCGTTCCGATATAAAAACCAATGCTCATTTTTTCATGTGTATTTAAAAAAACGAGTGCAATGAGTATGCCGTAAATAGGTTCTAAATTGGTTACCAAAGCAACTGTAAATGCGGATAAATTTTTCATCACCGACACCCCAACAACGTAAGCTAAGGCTGTACAAATTGTACCCAAAATAAAAAGATATGACCAATCGGCAAGGCTTAAATTTAGGCTTTCATTTAGAAGTGTATTGTCGAAAAGTCGGTATAAAGTAAGCCAAAAAAATGCACCTACTAATTCATAAAAACTGATAATTTCGGCCTTTGTATTTTGAACAAAATTAGAGTTGATAATAGAAAATAAGCTTGCTGCAAGTGCGGTTGACAAACCGAAAATTATGCCTAAAGTATATTTTGTTTCGAATTTGAAAATCAAATAAATTCCTAAAATTATCAATAAACCCACAAAAATATCAACCTTGTAAAATGGTTTTCTTTTAATAAGCGGTTCTAAAACGGAGGTAAATAAGGTGAGCGAAGACAAGCAAACCAAGCCTACCGAAACAGTTGAAATTTTTATAGCATGAAAGAAAAATACCCAATGAATGGCGACTATTCCACCTGTAAAGAAGAAATTAAAAGCATTTTTTTTAGAAACTTTTATATTTTTTTTTGAGAAAATAAAATAAATAGCAAGCGATATGATGGCTATAAACACCCTATACCAAACCATTCGAACAGCGTCTATGCTAATTAATTTACCCAAAACACCTGTAAAACCCCATATAAAAACGGTAAGGTGTAATAATAAAAGGTCTTTTCTAGTGTTTTTTTCTAGGGTCATAGTTTGCTTATTTAGGTGCTTTTTTGAGTAAAAATAATCCCAATATTGTGAAAATGATACTAGGAATTAAAATTGATAGCAAGGGAGGGAAACCACTTTTTATAGAAAACATTTTTGCAAAGCGATCCATAACGATGTACATGAAACTCAATAATATACCTAAACCTAATGAGGCGCCCACACCGCCACGAACTTTGCGAGAGGAGATGGCTACCCCAATTAATGTTAAAACGAAAGCGGAAAAGGGCGAAAACCAACGTTTGTATTGTTCGAATTTTAAATCATTCATTACCCCTGAACCACGAATTTTTTCTTTTTTTATTTTCTCAAATAACTCACTATTCGACATCGTTTCATAAACATTGTCATAGATTGATAAATCATTAGGACGAAAATCTAAAATGGTATCTTTTGTTTGCGTGTTGAAGCTTTGCATGGTTTCTTTCAAACCATTGATTGTTCTAATGGAGTAGTTTTTTAATTTCCAATTCTTTTTATCTCTATTCCAAGAAATCGAATCGGCAACTATTTTTTTAGTAAGTACATCGCCTTCAAAATTATCTAAAGAAAAGCGCTGTCCTTTGTTTGTTTTACTATCAAAACTTTCAATATAAATGTAAGATTTGTTGTCTAATTTTATATGAATGTTGTTTTTAACGCTAGGGTCGTTTTTATTTACATATCTATTTTCGAAATCTGTTTTTATGCTGTTGGTATAAGGTAGTAAGAATAAATTACTAACCAAGTTAATTGAAAAAATAATGAATGCTGAAAAGAAATAAGGGGCTAAAAAACGATTAAAACTAATTTTTCCGCTCAAAATGGGTACAATTTCTGTTTGATCCGCCATTTTAGCAGTGAAAAATATAACCGCTATAAAGTTAATTAATGGAGAAAGCATATTTACATAAAACGGAATTGAGCCCGCATAGTAAAGTGTAAAAATTTCCCAAATACTAAAATCGTTTTCTAAAAAATCGTCTAATTTTTCCGATAAATCGAAAATTACGATGATGACCACAAAAATACAAAGGGTATAAAAAAACGTACCCAAATATTTTCCAATGATGTATTTGTCGATAATTTTTCCGCGGTTGGGTAGTAATTTCATTTATAGTTTTGTGCCTAAAATTTTAACCATTCTATTTTTCCAATCGTAAAACTCGCCTGAAATTATTTTCGCTCTAGCTTCGCCTACCAACCAAATGTAAAAATGAAGGTTGTGTAAACTCGCAATTTGTGCACCAAGCATTTCTTTACTATGTATAAGATGCCTTAAATAGGCTTTTGTATAACATCTATCGGCAAATAAATCGCTATCTTCTTCGATTGGAGAGAAATCATTTGCCCATTTTTTGTTTCCAATATTAATCATGCCATTTTTGGTGAAAAGCATTCCATTTCTAGCATTTCGGGTAGGCATTACACAATCAAACATGTCCACGCCAAGTGCAATATTTTCCAAAAGGTTGATTGGTGTACCTACGCCCATCAAATAACGTGGCTTTTCGTAAGGTAAAATATCGCAAACAACTTCGGTCATGGCATACATTTCCTCAGCTGGTTCGCCTACCGAAAGCCCACCAATGGCATTTCCTTCTCGGTTCATGCTGGCAATAAATTCAGCCGATTTCATTCTCAAGTCTTTATAAACCGAACCTTGAACGATTGGAAATAAAGTTTGGTCGTAACCATATTTTGGTTCGGTGGTATCAAAACGAGTGCAACAGCGTTTGAGCCAACGGTGTGTCATTTCGATAGATTTTGCCGCATATTTGTAATCACAAGGATAGGGTGTACACTCGTCGAAAGCCATAATAATGTCGGCACCAATTGAGCGTTGAATGTCCATTGCATATTCAGGTGTGAATAAATGTTTTGAGCCATCAATGTGTGATCGAAAGGTAACGCCTTGTTCTTTTATTTTACGAACTTTGCTTAATGAATACACTTGGTAGCCGCCGCTGTCGGTTAAAATAGGTTTGTCCCAGCCCATAAATTTATGCAAACCACCTGCAGGTTCAATAATATCTAAACCTGGTCGGAGGTACAAATGATAGGTATTTCCTAAAATTATTTGCGCTTTTATATCATCTTTTAATTCTCTTTGATGAATGGTTTTAACGGTGCCTGCAGTACCTACGGGCATAAAAATTGGAGTTTGTATGTCTCCATGCGCAGTGCTAATGGTGCCAGCTCTTGCTTTGCTTAGCTTATCTTGGCTGTGTAGTGTAAATTTCATATTTTTTCAAAATTACTAAGAATAATCTTTTTAAAAATCATTTATATAAACCTTTTATCCACAAAAGTTGCATAATATATTATAAAATAAGAGATTTACGGTTCTTTTAAAATTATATAAATTTGGAATTTACGCTCTTAGAAACTGTTTTAATCGGTTTATTGTTTTCGTGTTTAGTTATACAACTGTTTTTTACCTTGTTTGTACATCTAAAAATAATTTTTGGTTCAACTGATTTACCTCATTCTGCTGCTCAAAATCCACTTAGCGTGATTGTTTACGCAAGAAATCAGGCAGCGCATTTAGTAAATAATTTAAAACTTATTTTAGAACAAGACTACCGAAATTTTGAAGTTTTGTTGGTTGATGATCGTTCGTGGGACGGAACAAATGACCTCGTTGAACAATTGTGTTTACAATACAACAACCTTAAATTGGTGTCTATTAAGCATGAAGATAAGTTTATTGCAGCTAAAAAGTTTGCCATCACCATGGGAATTAAAGCCTCGAAAAATGATTGGCTAGTTTTTACAGATGCAAACTGTGTGCCTGTAAGCAAAAATTGGTTGTCGGGGATGAAGCAAATTAAAAATCATAATATTTCAATTGGACATTCTTTTGTGAAAAGAAAAAATGGGTTTTTAAGTTTAATAACCGCTTACGAATCCTTTATTCAATCGGTAAATAATATATCTTTTGCCTTAAAAAATATATCTTTCATGGGGTTAGGTCAAAATTTGGCCTATTCTAAGAAACTTTTTTTCGACCACAAAGGTTTTTCATCTCAAATGCATATTGTAAACGGAGAGGATAAAATATTTGTTAATGCTTATGCAAATAAAAACAATACTATAATGGTTTTAGATGCAAATTCTTTTGTTGAAGTAGATAAAAAAGAAAGTTATATTCAATACTTAAAACAAAAAAAACAGGAAAAGAAATATGCTTCAAATTTGAAGTTTAAGTATAGGTTTTTGTGTCAATTGCAAACGATTTGCAAACTGTTTTTTTACGTTACCTGTGCAATATTGTTTAGCTCTCAATCTACAGTTTTGGTTGCGGCTATTTTATTATTTCTCGATATTCTTCTAAAATCTATAGTTTATACATTCATCTCTAAAAAATTACAATACGATTGGTTAAAGTGGTGGCTTCCGTTGTTAGACCTGTTTTTAGTATTGTTTTTAAGTTTTAATTTTATTTTATCTCTATTTATTAAAAAAACAAAGTGAAAATAACATCTGAAATCATTAAAAAATATTTTCCTAATTTGAGTGCTACTCAGTTAAAGCAATTTGATCAATTATTCGATTTATATACCTTTTGGAACGCTCAAATAAATGTTGTTTCGAGAAAAGATATTGAAGAGCTGTACGAAAGACACATTTTACATTCATTGGGCATTGCAAAGTTTTGTGAATTTCAAGCTGGAGAGCGTGTTTTGGATGTGGGTACAGGGGGCGGTTTTCCAGGTATTCCGCTTGCGATTTTATTTCCAGAAACCGATTTTCATTTGGTAGATAGCATTGGCAAAAAGATAAAAGTGGTGAATGAGGTTGCCACTGCTTTAGGATTGAAAAACGTAGTCGCAAGCCATAAAAGAGCCGAAGAAGTGAAAGAGAAGTTTAATTTTATTGTTTCTAGGGCAGTGACTCGTTTGGTTGATTTTTATCCTTGGATACAAGGAAAATTTAGTAAGGAAAGCAAAAATGCAATTCCCAATGGAATTTTGTATTTAAAAGGAGGCGATTTGGCGGAGGAGATAAAAGAAAGTAAGCTAAAAGCAGAATTATATCCACTTTCAGCTTACTTTGAGGAGGAATTTTTTGAAACTAAATTTGTTGTTTATATTCCTCAATAATGTGTTTAATTAAAATTAAACATTAAATCTAAAGTGCATAATGTCACCGTCTTCAACGATATAGGTTTTTCCTTCTACGCCTAATTTTCCAGCTTCTTTACAGGCGTGTTCCGAACCTAAGGTGATAAAATCTTGATATTTGATTACCTCAGCACGGATGAAACCTTTTTCAAAATCGGTATGGATTACACCTGCGGCTTGTGGCGCAGTAAATCCTTTGGTGATTGTCCATGCTCTTACTTCTTGCACACCAGCTGTAAAATAAGTGTATAAATCAAGTAGTTTGTATGCCGACTGAATAAGTTTAGCAACGCCAGATTGACTTAATCCTAAATCACTTAAAAATTCTTTACGTTCTTCATGGTCTTCCAATTCAGCAATTTCAGATTCTATTTTAGCAGAAATAATCAAAACACTTGCTTGTTCACTTTTAGCTACTTCCATTACTTTTTCGGTGTAAGCATTTCCGTTTACAACTGAAGCCTCGTCCACATTACAAACATACATTACCGGTTTTTGAGTTAGCAATCCCAAGTCTTGAATAAAATCAAAATCCTCAGGTGCTAATGCTGCTGAACGTACCGATTTACCACTTTCTAAGTGATTTTTTACGATACTCAAAATGTCGAAAGTTCTTTTGGCATCTTTATCTGTTTTAGCCATTTTTTCAACTTTTTGAATACGTTTGCTTACGGTATCCAAATCTTTCAACTGTAATTCTGTATCGATAATTTCTTTGTCTCTAATTGGGTCAACAGAACCATCTACGTGAATTACATTTCCATCATCAAAGCATCTCAAAACATGGATAATTGCATTGGTGGCACGAATGTTTCCTAAGAATTGATTACCTAAACCTTCGCCTTTTGAGGCACCTTTTACCAAACCTGCAATGTCCACAATCTCGATGGTGTTGGGTTGTACTTTGTTGGGTTTCACCAATTCAGCTAGTTTAGTTAGTCTTTCGTCAGGTACTGTAATTACGCCGATATTAGGTTCAATGGTGCAAAATGGAAAATTTGCAGCTTGCGCTTTTGCGTTTGATAAACAGTTAAATAAGGTCGATTTTCCCACGTTTGGTAAACCAACTATACCACATTGTAATGCCATTTTATGTTATTTTTAGTGCTTGAAATTATTTTTATTCTGAGAATTATGTGCAAAATATTTAGTTGCGCATATTTATAAATTGTAACGGTTGTCCAAAATCTTCACTTCGGCACAACGAAATTACTTTTTGTAAATCATCGATATTTTTGCTCTGAACTCTGATTTGATCGTCCATTAAACTAGGTTGCACTTTCAAGCCGCTTGCTTTTATTTTTGCGATAATTTTTTTTGCAGCTTCCTTGTCTATCCCTTCTTTTATTTTTACTTCTTTTCTTATCATATTGCCAGATGCAACTTGGTCTTTGCCAAAATCCAAACAATTTGATTCTAAACCTTGTTTCATCATTCTTGAGATAATTGAATCCGTGATGGCTTTCAATCGCATATCATCTTCTGTAACAATGGTAATTACATTTGTTTTTTTGTCTAAATCTATTGTGCTATTAGATGAATTAAAGTCGTAACGATTTAGAATTTCTTTTTTTGCATTGTTAATTGCATTGTCAAGAGTTTGACTGTCTATTGAGCTTACAATATCAAAAGTTGGCATAAATTGCGTTTTTTATAGAAGAAATAATGATTTTTATTGTGTGCAAATTAACAAAAAAAGTATCGACTAAACAAGAATTAAGCAATGCTAATCTTTGCTTGATTTTTTTAACTAAAAAATTAATCTATTGACAGATAATTTGTATAAATTTAAAATTATGATATCCATCAAAAATAACATTAACTTAACATTAAAATTGCAACTTTGAAAATCAAAGTCTTTTATAAAATTCGTTATTGATGAATAAGAAAAAAATACCTTTAGTTAATAGAGATATAAGTTGGCTATATTTTAATGAGCGTGTGCTTCAGGAGGCTGCCGACACTACCGTTCCTTTAATTGAAAGAATAAAATTTTTATCAATTTTCTTTTCTAATCTCGAAGAGTTTTATAGAGTTAGAGTAGCTTCTTTGGTTCGTTTAAGTAATTTAAACAATCAAGCAAAGGAAGTATTGGGTTTAAATCCTAAAAAGATTTTAAGTGAGGTTAAAAATATTGTTGTCAAACAAGAACGTAAATTTGAACAGCTTTTTCAATCTATTTTGATTACAGAATTAGCGGCTAATAAAATATTTATACTCAACGATACCCAGCTTAATGTGGTAAGGGGTGAATTTGTAAGAAACCATTTTAGAGACAAAATATTGTCCAACTTGGTGCCAATTATGTTGGATTTAAACAAGCCTTTTCCAGAATTAAAAGACCGTTCTATTTATTTTTTTGTAAAGCTAACTTCAAATAAAATAGAGCGTTATGCTTTGGTTGAACTGCCTACAAATCTTCCTCGTTTTTTGGTTTTGCCCGAAACCAATGGGATGAAGTTTATAATTGTAGCAGAAGATATTATTAAATATTGTTTAAATGATGTTTTTTATGTCTTTAAAGTAAATAAAATTGAAGCTTTTTCAATTCAAATGACGCGAGATGCTGAATTGGATTTTGAAAAGAAAATTGATAATAAATTTTTAGAACACCTAAAACGAAGTTTAGCCAAGCGAAGCAAAGGAAGACCAATGCGCTTGTTGTACGATTCGGAAATGCCTTTGGCGATGTTGAATGTGTTGGTAGATAAAATGAATATTGAAGCAGAAAGCTTAATTTCAAGTAATCGCTATCATCGTTTTGGTGACTTTATCGGTTTTCCAAATGTAGGAAGTAAGGATTTGGAATATTTACCCAATGTAGCCTTAAAAGTGAGTGGTTTACATCGTACGGAGAGCATGTTTGATAAGATAATTAAAAAAGATTATTTGATTAATTTGCCTTACCAAAGCTACGATTACATTATTTTATTTCTTAGGGAAGCGGCTATTGACCCCAAAGTAACTGAAATTAGCATTACACTTTATCGACTAGCCGAAAACAGTAGGGTAATCAATACCTTAATAAATGCGGTTAAAAATGGTAAAAAAGTAAATTGTTTGGTAGAATTAAAAGCTAGATTTGATGAACAAGCAAATATTTTTTGGACTAATAAATTAGAAGAAGAAGGTGTAAATGTAAACTATGGTTTAACCGATTTTAAAGTCCACTCGAAAATATGCTTGGTAAAAAGAATTGAAAAAGGAAGAGCAAAGTACTATGCAAACTTAGCTACGGGAAACTTTAACGAAAAAACAGCTAAAATTTATTGCGACCATAGCATATTTACAGCCAAAAAGGAAATTACCGACGATTTGATATTGCTTTTTAATGCTTTGCATAAAAGAATAAACGTTAAGGGGTTTAAACATTTAATTGTATCTCCTTTAGAATCAAGGAATAAAATATATGAATTGATTGAAAATGAAATTAAAATTGCCAAAATAGGAAAACCCGCCTACATGATTTTGAAAGTAAATAGCTTGGCAGATGAAGGTGTGATTGCTAAATTATACGAAGCCAATAATGCCGGTGTAATTATAAAACTAATTGTAAGAGGGATATGTTGTTTAGTGCCTGGTGTGGAGGGTTTTAGTGAAAATATAAAGGTAATTAGTATTGTGGATAAATTTTTAGAACATGCCCGAGTTTTTATTTTTGGAAACAATGGAAAAGAATTGATGTATTTATCTTCAGCCGATTTGATGGCACGAAACCTCGATCATCGTGTAGAAGTTGGTTTCCCTATATTAGATGAAGATGTAAAATCGGAAATAAAAGACATT
>JAIEMU010000191.1 GCA_019751895.1 Sphingobacteriaceae bacterium
CCAAACCAAAACGTTTAAAGGTTGTAGTTGGTGGTCTTATGTTGGGGTTGATAGCGAGTAGTGTGTATTTTATTCTAGGTAATCGTAAAAGAATTATAGTTGAAGTCGAAAGTAAAATAAATAACTAGATCATGAAAATTCAATCTTAAAGGAGTGGGATACATTATGCAATTTGTAGATTTAAAAAAACAATATGAATTAATTAAGTCAGATGTACAGGCAGAAATTAATCAAGTTCTTGATTCTGGTCAATATATCATGGGCAGCAAAGTTGCTGAATTAGAAAATGTATTGGCGAATTACACTGGTGCAAAACACTGCGTTGGAGTATGTGATGGCACTAAAGCTTTACTGATTGCATTAATGGCATTAGACATTAAAGCTGGAGATGAAGTTATTGTCCCAGCATTTACATTTATTGCCACTGTATCAATGGTAAAGCTACTTGGTGCTAAGCCAGTTTTTGCGGATGTTGACGAAAAAACCTATAATTTAGATCCTAATAAAATAGAACCTCTAATTAATAATAAAACTAAAGCAATTATTCCAGTAAGCCTATATGGTCAATGTGCTGATTTTGATGCGATAAATGCAATTGCAGCTAAGCATAATTTAGCTGTTATTGAAGATGGCGCACAGAGTTTTGGTGCGACATATAACGGTCGTCAGTCGGGTAATTTAACGACGATTGCAACAACCAGCTTTTTTCCATCAAAACCACTTGGTTGCTATGGTGATGGTGGAGCGATATTTACGAATGATGATGAATTGGCACAAAAAATTCGTTGGATTCGTGTACATGGTCAAGATAAACGTTATCATCATGCGGTTTTAGGTTTAAATGGTCGTCTAGATACTTTACAAGCTGGAGTGCTATTAGCAAAAATGCGGATATTTCCTCAAGAAGTTATCTTGCGTGCGCAAGTTGCACAACGGTATAATGAGTTATTTGAAGGTGCAAATTGTACAACACCGTTCATAGCACAAGGTAATACTTCCGTATATGCACAATATTCATTGTTAGTTCAAGATCGTGCTGGATTGATTAAACATTTAGCGGATAATAAAATTCCAACCGCAGTACATTATCCTATTCCTCTTCATCAACAACCAATATTTGTTGAGGATTATCATGGTCAAGATTTATCTGTCTCGGAGAATCTATCGCAAAGAGTGATTAGTTTGCCAATGCATCCTTATTTGGATGAGAAAACTCAGGATTTAATCGTGGATGCTGTGATCAAGTTTGTATAAAATTAAATTGAGATAAAATGAATATTGTTATTATTCCATCTTGGTACCCGAGTAAGACAAATTCTTTAAGCGGAATTTTCTTTAGAGAACAAGCAAGTTTGTTTGCTGCAAAATATAGAAACTGCATGATCCATGTTTTGTATGTGCAAAATGAGCCATTTAAGTTATCTTTCGATTCGACGATTAAAACTAGTTGCAACAATAATTTTCATGAGCATACCTTGAATACTTGTCAGATTTTGCCAGGAAGATATTCATTTTTTGAGAGAGTAAATAATTTTTTTCTTAAAAAAAAATATGAAACGTTATTTTTATCTATTATAAATAACTATGGAAGTGTTGATCTAATACATGTTCAGAGTATTTATAATAGAGGATCAATTGCAAAATATTTATCTAAAAAATTTGGGATTCCGTATATTATTCAAGAGCACTCAAGTGCAATCTCTAAGGGTGAAAATAATAATTTTCCGCAGTTTTATAAAAATATTTTTCAGGATGCTAGTTCTGTTTTTGCAGTAAGTGGTGCTGCAGCACAAACGCTACAGCTTCTTATTGGGAAAGATGTTAAAGTATTACCCAATTTCATTAATGATGATCGTTTTTCTTTGACCTCAAATATTAGAAAATCTCCCTTTAAATTCTTATGCGTTTCTTTTTTAGTTGAGATGAAGGGTATTGATATGCTTATTCAAGCAATGAGTATTCTTATCCATAAACATAATTTATGTGTCGAGCTAGAAATTATTGGTTTTGGCTGTGAGTTTAACAACTTAACGAACTTGTGTAAGGAGTTAAACCTAATTAATCATGTCAAGTTTTTGGGTTCGAAGTCTCAAGTTGAAATATCAGATTATTATAAATCATGTAACTGCTTTGTACTTCCTAGTCGCTATGAAACTTTTGGTGTCGTATATCTTGAGGCTTTAGCCAGTGGTAGGCCTATCATAGCAACTCGCTGTGGAGGTCCAGAAGATATTGTTGATGAAGTAAATGGTATATTGGTTGATGTAGACGATGTGATTTCTTTATCGAAAGCTATGTTAAAAATAATGATTAACTTTGATAGTTATGATTGTAATAAAATTCGATTAAATTACGAGCAGAAATTTGGTTCAAATTCAATATTACAAATATTGTATCAATCATATCTAAATAATATTAAACCTAAGAAATGATATGTTAAAAAATTTTATTAAACATAGCATGATATACACGTTAGCATCTTTATTTAATAGAGGTATTGCATTTGTATTACTGCCAATACTGACACGATACCTAACTCCGCAAGAATATGGTGCTCTTGATTTTATAATTATTACAGCAACCTTTGTTACGTTATTCTGCGGTCTTGAAATGCATCAAGGAATATCGCGTTTTATGGTTGATTTTAAGAGTGATCGTGAAAAATCTGAGGCCTTTTCTACCGTCATTTTTTATATTATGTATTCTTTTTTGCTCCTATTCGTTGTGTCAAATTTGTTCAGCTCTGTTTTTATAGCTCATGTTTTTACTGTTAATTCTTTATCTCAGTTAAATATTATTTTAATTGGATATTTTTCATTATGTATTGTCGTATACTGTAGTGTTTTTTTAAGATTTAATTTGAACATAAGAAGTACAATTTATTTAAATTTCACTAGTGGTGTAGTTACATTATTAACAACTATTCTTCTTGTCATACATTTCAGGCTTGGGTTTTTAGGTGCAGTTTTAGGTTTTAGTATTGGAAACGTATGTGGAATGGTTGTTGGAATCTTTTTAATGCGAAGATTCATTGTTTTAACATTTGATACAAAAATCTTGAAAATGTTGCTACATTATTCAATGCCATTAGTACTCTCTTCATTGTCTGTGTATATTATGGTATATAGTGATAGACTGTTGCTGAGGAATCTACTTTCTTTGGCAGATGTTGGTGTTTTTGCCGTTGGTTATAGGTATGCTAATCTAATTTCAATTGTAATGATTGGTGTCCAGACCTCAATTGGACCGCTTATATATAACAATATGCTCAATCAAGAGCTTAAGCAGCAATTAGCAATTATTTTTGAAAAGTTTCTTTTAACTGGCCTAATTGTTATTTTGATTATTAATTATTTGGCAAAATATATACTATATCTATTTGTTTCATCTGAGTTTTATCATGCCGACATAATTATTGGTAATATGAGTATAGCATTATTTTTTTCTCAATTATATATCTTTTTACCAGGAATGCAAATTAATAAAAAAACAAATAAAATCTTATTTGTAAATTTTGTTGGTGCAGTTGTTAACATTGTTATTTGTTATGTTTTTATCAAATTTTATGGACTCAATGGTGTCTCATATGGTAGCGCCTTAACAAGTATCATATTGTTTTTGTTATATTATAATATGAGTCAAAAAGAATTTAAAATACCTTTTTCTAAAGTTAGAATTTCTATGATGATACTGATGTTTTTTATTTTGATAGTTACAGGGCGATTTTTATTCAGTAAGTGAGTATGTAAATAGTGGGCTTTTATCTCTTTTTAATTTTATCTTTAGTGTCATTACATTTTATGACAATAGACAAGCCTATAAAACAAATGTGGGTAATTGTTTTATGTATAGAGGTAAGTTTAATCATATATGCTACGACTCGCATGGTTGATACGACTACGGACAGTATTTTCTATGTGAGGTACTTTAGTTATACAGAGACAAATTGGTATGATCTTTGGTATAGGTATGGTAGGTTTGATGTTGAAATTTTCAATCGATTGATACCAATGCTATTGAAGAAAAGCGGATTGTATTTTTCATATGTGTTGATATTCTTTATTTATGCATTAATAGCAGTTTACTTTAAAACTAAAATTATCCAGCAGCATTCACCTTATTTGTTTTTATCACTATTGGTTTATGTGACATATTTCTATTCTTATCAAGAAATGGTGGTTATGAGGAATGGGGTTGCAATAGCAATCTGTTTTTCTGGGGTGGGTGATATAGTTGATAGAAAATGGCTGAAATATTATTTTAAAATTATTCTTGCAATAGGATTTCATAGCGCTGCAATCTTTTTTGTTCCATTTTATTTTTTGAACTCCAATTCTATAAAACCACTCAGATATGTATTGTTTTTAGTTATATTTTATATCTTAGGAGTATTGGGTCTCTCTTTGTCATTACCATTTTTATCTGACATCGATAGAATTTCATCTTATGTTGATAACTCGCTATTGAATACGGCTGTGAATTTATTAGGTATAATGGAGTTAGCAATCTTTTTTTCAGCAATTACGATATTAATAATCATTAATAAAAAAAATGATTTATCAAGATACGAAATTATTTTATCAAAAATTTTTGTCTATAGTTTACTATTTAGATACATGTTCTGTAATATCTCTGGTGGCTTGGCAACTAGATTTAGTGACATGGGACTATTTAGTTTATGCATAATATTAGCGCTTATCTGTAAAAAATCATCTAACAAAATAATTGTATCCATGGTGATTTTTAGCATTGTTTTAGCAGTTTTTATAATTAGATGTAAGTATAACGCTTTTCCGCTGTCTTAGTTTTTTTGAGAACCAAATGAAAATATTAATGTTATGTGATTTATATATCGAAGATGCTGAATATCAAGAAAATTTGATGACTAAGTATTATAAAAAATTAGGTCATGAAATAATTATTATTGCTTCTCTTTTTGATTTTGTTTGTAGATAATATTAAAGTATATATCTTTAATTATCTTTAAAGTTGGGCTATTGTGTTTAATATGTATTAATCTTAGAGTATTTTGTCTTAATAGTTGTCGCTCAAGTAAATAATGTCTAATTTATGGAGTAGAAATGAAAATCGTTACGGTAATTGGCGCAAGGCCGCAATTTATAAAAGCAAGTATTGTATCATTTGCAATGCAAAATCATGGAATTGATGAAGTTATCATACATACAGGGCAACATTATGATCCACAAATGAGTGATATTTTCTTTAAACAAATGGAAATACCTAAACCAAAATATATTTTGGATGTAAATGGTGTTGGTCATGGTGCCATGACTGGTAGAATGCTTGAACAAATTGAAGAAATATTACTTCAAGAAAAACCAGATTATGTTTTAGTTTATGGTGATACAAATTCTACTTTAGCCGGAGTATTAGCTGCCAAAAAGCTACATATGAAAGTTGTTCATGTTGAAGCTGGTTTGCGGAGTTTTAATATGGCAATGCCTGAAGAGATTAATCGTATATTAACAGATAGAATTAGCGATTATTTGTTTTGTCCAACCCAAACAGCGGTTAATAATTTAATTAACGAGGGCTATAATAACCTTGACTGTAAAGTTGAGCTGGTTGGCGATGTGATGTATGATTGTTTTTTACATTTTAGCAATAAACAACAAAAACCATCAGATATTAATATTGCCAATAAATATGTCTTGGCTACGATTCATCGTGCTGAAAATACAGATAGCCCAAATAATTTAACAAATATTGTTACATTTCTAAATAAATTAGCTGAAGGGTATCAAGTTATATTACCTTTGCACCCTAGAACTAAGAAAATAATTGAGCAATCACACCATGAGATCAAATTTACAATTATAGATCCTGTCGGGTATTTGGAAATGATCTGGTTGTTAAATAATTGTGAGTTTGTTATAACTGATAGCGGTGGGTTACAAAAAGAGGCTTATTTTGCTAAGAAGAAATGCATAACGTTACGTAGTGAAACTGAGTGGGTTGAACTTGTAGAATCTAGGTGGAATATATTAAAAAACCCTGTAAATCATATATATTTTGAAACAGTTGATATTTTAATGCCGGAATCGTATAATTTACTTTATGGTGATGGTAATTCTGCAAATTTAATTTTTCAAAGGTTGCTTTTTAATGAAAAATAAGTTTCACATATTACATTTTGAAGATTTTTTTCACCCAGATGCTGGATATCAGGTGAATACTTTGTCGCTAGCACAGGCTAGAGAGGGATACAAAGTAACGATTGTTACTTCTGAATTATTACATATACCCAGATTTTTGACTGACTTCTTTGGTGTAGAGAATATTCAAGAAAGAGATTCTTTATTTACTCATCGTACAGGTGTTAATATTGTACGATATCCTTTATTTGGATTCTATAGTGGCAGGGCAATTTTTAAATTTGGGATTTTTGATCTAGTAAAAAAATTAAATCCTAGTGTTTTATTTTTGCATGGCAATGATACTTTCATGGGGATTATGTTTTTATTACGTCTCAAATTATTTGATTTTCCTTTTGTTTTAGATAATCATATGCTAGAAATGGCATCTAAAAATAAGTTTAATAAAATATTTAGATTTTTTTATAGAAAAATAATAACTCCTATAATTCTAAAAAATAATATTCCTGTGATTAGACTAGTAAACTCAGATTATGTTGATAAATGCTTGGGAATACCATTAAATAAAACAACATTGATTAATTTTGGAACAGATTTAGAACATTTTTGTTCAAATGCAGTGTTGCGTAATATCGCAAGGCAAAAATATAATATTTTAGATGATGAATTTGTTATCTTATCTGTTGGTAAACTTGATGAGTCAAAAGGTGGGATGTTTCTAGCAAAATCTGTTAAACATAAAATTAGTGTCAATAATCATAAGAAAATTACTTTTTTAGTAGTTGGTAATTCCACTATTGATGATTATGGTTCCCTAGTGGAGGCTATATTTACGGAGTCAGAAAATAGAGTAATTCGGTTGAAAACGCAAAGTTATCTCGATCTTGTTACCATTTATCAGGCCTCAGATTTGGCGCTGTTTCCTAAACAATGTAGTATGAGTTTCTTTGAGGCGCAGGCTTGTATGTTGCCAGTATTGTTGGAGGATAATGAAATTAATTCTCAAAGAGTTTGTGCAAATAATGGATTTTTATTTGCACAAGATGATACGACTGATCTTAGGCGTATGATAGTAAAACTTGCTAGTTATAATGATATTCAATACAATGAGTTAAAAATTTCATCTAGGAAATACATAGAACGAAAATTTAATTTTTCAGATATTATAAAAATATATAATACTTGTATATTAGATGCGTATAAAAAATACAAAGCAAATAAATAAAATTATTGCTCAATGATGCAGTCATGATTTAATTTATAATTATTTTGCAGTAGATTACTTTGATTGTAAAGTTATATAGAATTTTATGCGACAGATTAAGCTTGTTTATGATAATTATAAAGGTTAATAATGAAAGTTTTACAAGTAAATAGCGTGTGTGGTGTTGGAAGCACTGGTAGAATTATTACTGATATGCATGATTATTTGTTAAATCTCGGAGTGGATTGTCATATTGCGTATGGGCGGGGTGAAGCAATAAATTGCGATGAGTCAATTCGTATTGGTAGTGAGATTGATAATTATTTTCATGTTTTTATGACACGAATTTTTGATAATCATGGTTTGGGATCATCAAGTGCAACCAGAAAATTTATTAATCAAATAAAAGAAATAGACCCAGATATTATTCATTTACATAACATTCATGGTTATTATATCAATATGAAATTATTATTTGAGTATTTAAGATTATCAGGTAAAAAAATATTTTGGACATTACATGATTGTTGGAGTTTTACGGGGCATTGTTCGCATTTTGATTTTATAAATTGTGAAAAATGGAAAGTGCTATGCCAAAGTTGTCCACAATCTAAGCAATACCCAGCTAGTTATATAGCGGATAATTCTAAAAATAATTATTTATTTAAAAAAGATATTTTTACTAATATTCCCAATTTGACGTTAATAACGCCATCTAATTGGTTGGCTGATTTAGTTAAGCAATCCTATTTGGGGGGGTATCCTGTTGAAGTTATACCCAATGGTATAGATTTAAATGTTTTTAGAAATAGAGAATCTGACTTTAGGATTAAATATAATTTATTAGATAAATTTATTATTCTTGGAGTTGCCAGTCCTTGGTCTAGTAGAAAAGGTTTTGCTGATTTTCTTGAATTGGCAAAATTATTACCTAGTAATTATCATATTGTAATGGTTGGAATTAATAGTACTCAGGTAAAATGCTTGCCAAAAAACATTACTGGTATTTTTCGAACAGACAATACCATTGAATTGGCCGAGATTTATTCTACTTCAAATATTTTTTTTAATCCAACATATGAGGATAACTATCCAACCGTAAATTTGGAAGCAATTGCTTGTAATCTTCCTGTAATAACTTATAATACAGGAGGTAGTCCAGAAATTATTGATGAGAATTGTGGGTATGTTGTAACTAAGAAAGATTTTAATGATGTTATTAGTAAAATAAATCTTATACGGTTAACTGGTAAGCATGATTTATCATATAGAAAAGACGAAATTAACAAAGATACATTTATAAAACGAGTTATAAAATTGTACAAATTATAATAGAGTTGTTGTTTGTGTTATAAAGAAAGATAGTATGTTTAAAGATAAAGTTTTATTAATTACAGGTGGAACAGGATCATTTGGAAATGCAGTTCTGAAACGTTTTTTAACCATGGATATTGGTGAGATTCGTATTTTTAGTCGTGATGAAAAGAAACAAGACGATATGCGCAAAAAATACAATCATCCTAAATTAAAATTTTACCTTGGTGATGTGCGAGATATGCAAAGTGTTATAAATGCATGTCGTGGGGTAGATTTTATTTTTCATGCCGCGGCTTTGAAACAAGTTCCTTCTTGTGAATTTTATCCATTAGAAGCAGTAAAAACTAATGTTCTAGGAACAGAAAATGTTCTTGAAGCTGCAATTCAATGTGGTGTTAGTAGAGTTGTTTGTTTAAGTACTGATAAAGCCGCATATCCAATTAATGCAATGGGTATTTCCAAAGCAATGATGGAAAAAGTTATGGTCGCTAAAGCGCGTAATTTAGATCGTAACAAAATTGTTATTTGTGGTACTCGTTACGGTAATGTAATGGCTTCTCGTGGTTCAGTCATTCCATTATTTGTTGATCAAATCCGTAAAGGTAAGCCTTTAACAATTACCGATCCAAATATGACACGTTTTATGATGACACTTGATGATGCCGTTGATTTAGTTATTTTTGGCTTTACGAATGGTGAAAATGGTGATATATTTGTGCAAAAATCTCCAGCTTCAACCGTTGGTGACTTAGCCCAAGCATTAAAAGAATTATTAGGTAAGCCAGAACACGACGTTCGCATAATTGGTACTCGTCACGGTGAAAAACTCTATGAGGCATTGATGACTAGGGAAGAAAATGTAAATGCAATTGATCACGGTGATTATTATCGTATTCCAGCAGACAATCGTGATTTAAATTATGATAAATATTTTGATCAAGGAAACCGAGACTTGGCTAATATTGAAGATTATAATTCGCATAATACGACTCGATTAGATTTAGATGGTACTAAGCAAATTTTATTGCGTTTAGATGTTTTACGTCAAATTGTTGAAACTAATTCTTTAGATATATTATTTGAGGGTGAATAATTAATGAGGATTTTAATTACTGGTGCTGATGGTTTTATTGGACAAAACTTGCGAGTGCGTTTAAAAGAGCTTGGTCAGCATGAAGTATTTACTTTTACTCGTAGACAATCTGATGATGAATTATCTGAGTTGCTTAATCAAGCTGATTGGGTGTTTCATTTGGCTGGAATCAATCGCCCTCAAGATCCAAATGAGTTCAAGACAGGAAATGCAGATTTAACTGATCGCCTGTGTTTATTGATCGCTAAAAGTAAACTGGTAATTCCTATTGTATTAAGCTCGTCAATTCAATCTAATTTGGAAAA
>JAIEMU010000067.1 GCA_019751895.1 Sphingobacteriaceae bacterium
ATGTGGGAGAGTAGGTCGGTGCCAAATCTTAAAACCTTTAAGTAGGTGAAAAAGCCTTGTAACATTTGTTACAAGGCTTTTTTTTTAAACCCCTTTTTTTGATGGCTTTCTTCTTTCTTATGTTTATATTTGCAGTCTAAAATATATGAAAAATGAATATTAATGTTGGGTCACGCAAGGAGGTATTGAAGCATATTGAAAAATATATGTTAAAGATGATTCCTACCTATTTAAAACCAATTGATGAAAATTGGCAACCGTCTGATTTTTTACCTGACTCGAATAGAGAAACTTTTTTACAAGATATTAAACAGCTTAGAGAAAATTCTAAGGACTTGTCTTATGATTTGGTAGCTGTTTTGGTTGGAGATACTATTACAGAGGAAGCCTTACCAACTTATGAATCGTGGTTGATGATGGTTGATGGAGTTGAAAAAGAAGAGTATGGAGGATGGAAGACTTGGGTAAGGCAGTGGACTGCTGAAGAAAATAGACATGGGGATCTTTTGAATAAATATCTTTATTTGTCTGGTAGGGTAAATATGCGCCAAATGGAAATTTCTACGCAATATTTGATTGCAGATGGTTTTACGATTGGTACAGGCAATGATCCTTATCGTAATTTTATTTATACGAGTTTTCAGGAACGAGCTACAAATATTTCGCATAGGCGTGTGGCTACGTTGGCAAAAAATAGTGGAGACAATTTGTTGTCGAAAATGTGTGGTGTGATTGCCGCAGATGAGGCAAGGCATGCTAAAGCCTATAAAGATTTCTTTTCTAAAATATTGGAGGTTGATCCTAATGAGGCGATGATTGCTTTTGAGGATATGATGCGTAAAAAAATTGTTATGCCTGCTCATTTTTTAAGAGAAATGGGGTTGAAAATCGGACAAACTTTTGGACACTTTACGGATGCAGCACAAAGATTAGGGGTTTATACTTCTTATGATTATGTGGATATAATGAGAGAGTTAATTTTAGATTGGAATATTGAACAAATAAGTGGTTTGAATGAATTGGGCGAAAAAGCTAGGGATTATATCGTTGCTTTGCCAGATAGATTTGCTAAAGTTGCTGATAGAATAAAAACACCTTCACTTGAGTATAAGTTTAGTTGGATTAATTACTAATCAATTTTAAATTTAGTATGAGTTATTAATGTGGTTATAAGCTACATTAATAACTTTTTTTTTATAATCAGTTTAGGATGATTTTAAAATATTTACAACAATATCACTCTTTTAACTATATTTGGTAAATATTTTTTCAATGCAAAAAAAAATAATTTTAAACGGATTAAAATTCACAATAACAATCAAAAGATTGTGTTTTCAATTGATTGAAAATCATAATGATTTTTCAGATACAGTTTTAATTGGAATTCAACCAAGGGGGAGTTTTTTTGCAGATCGTGTTCATGAGGAACTCTCCGTTATATTAAATAATCAGAAATTAAAAAAAGGTAATTTAGATATTACTTTTTTTAGAGATGATTTCAGAAGAAAGGATGGTCTTTTGCAAGCTAGTTCAAATTCAATTGATTTTACGATAGAAGGTAAAAATGTTGTTTTAATCGACGATGTTTTGTGGACTGGGCGTACTATAAGGGCAGCTTTAGATGCTTTATTGGCTTATGGACGACCAAGTAAAGTTGAGTTAATGGTTTTGATTGACAGGCGTTTTTCAAGACAATTGCCAGTCGAACCTAATTATATAGGTTTTCAGGTGGATAGTTTAAGTCATCAAAAAGTTAAGGTGAATTGGGCGTCTGTAGAAGGCGAAGATCAAGTAATTTTATTATCAGAAAGCACGAATTAATTCAATGAGAACATCACGATTATCAAGTAAACATTTGCTGGGGATTAAAGATTTAAATTTATCAGATATTGAATTGATTTTTGAAACCGCCGACAATTTTAAAGAAGTTATTAACCGTCCAATAAAAAAAGTACCATCTCTGAGAGATATAACGATAGCTAATATTTTTTTCGAGAACTCTACACGAACTAAATTGTCTTTTGAGTTGGCTCAAAAGCGTCTTTCAGCTGATGTGATAAGTTTTGCTGCTTCATCTTCTTCTGTAAGTAAAGGGGAAACGTTGATTGATACGGTTAACAATATTTTAGCCATGAAAGTGGATATGGTTGTTATGCGTCATCCCTATGCTGGTGCGGGTGTTTTTTTAAGTAAGCATGTAAATGCTCAAATTGTAAATGCAGGAGATGGAGCGCATGAACACCCTACACAAGCTTTATTAGATGCTTATTCTATCCGTGAGAAATTTGGTGAAGTAGCGGGTAAAAAAATTGTGATTGTTGGAGATATTTTGCATTCAAGGGTTGCTTTGTCTAATATTTTATGTTTACAAAAACTTGGTGCTGAAGTGATGGTTTGTGGACCAACGACATTAATTCCTAAATTTATTGGGGAGTTGGGTGTTAAAGTTGAGACGGATTTAATGAAGGCGCTAAATTGGTGCGACGTAGCAAACATGTTACGTATTCAATTAGAACGACAAGATATTAAATATTTCCCATCATTAAGAGAGTACACGATGATGTATGGGGTTAACAAGCAGATTTTAGATAATTTAAATAAAGAAATTGTCATTATGCACCCAGGACCAATCAATAGAGGGGTAGAGATTACAAGTGATGTTGCAGATGGGAATCATTCTATGATTTTAGATCAAGTAGAAAATGGGGTTGCTGTTCGTATGGCCGCTTTATATCTTCTAGCCAGTAGAAATGATTGATATGTCATTTTTTTAGTAATAATTTTTACATTAACCTTGTTGTTTTAAATGAAAAAAAAGCATTTTTTTATATCTATTATCTTACTTTTTATTTTTGAAGGTAGTTTTGCGCAGCAAAGTAGTTTGTTGGTTGTTAATAAGCATTTTTTATTAGGAAAGGAATTGTTTGATAATGGTAAATTTGCAGCTGCATCTTTTCAATTTCAACAAGTTGAAAAGGAATCTAGTTCTTTAAATTTAGAAGAATTAAAGCAGTGTAGCTTGATTAAAGAATCTTCACAATTGTTTTTTATACTGTCTAATTTTGAGTTGGGAAATACAGATGCTTTTGAGGCTTTGTTATCTTTCACAGAAAAACATCCTTTACATTCAAATATTGAATTGGCTTATTTTTATTTAGGAAAATATTATTTTTTAAATAAAAATCACGAAAAGGTTTTAGAATATTTTGATAAAGTTGCAATAGCATCTTTAAATAATGAGCAGCAAGTAGAGATGTTGTTTAAGTTAGGATATTCGAATTTTGAGCTTGAAAATTACGGAAAAGCTGAAGTTTTATTTGATAGAGTAAAATCACAAGAGTCTATTTATAAGTTAGATGCTACGTATTATTATGCGTATATTAATTACCTGAATAAAGAGTATAAAATAGCTTTGTTTAATTTTGAAAAATTAAAAGGTTCACCAACATACGAATCTAGCTACCCTTATTACATTATTTCTATGTATTATTTGGATGAGCGATTTGAGGATGTAATTGATTATGCAATTCCCATTATTTCAGCTACAAAACAAAAGTTTGAACCTGAAATTCTTAGTCTAATCGCATCCTCTTACTTTGCTAAATCTGACTATAAAAATGCAAAACAGTATTTTGATGATTATTATCTGAAGGATAAAAACAAAGAAAAGGCAAATATTTTTGTTTATCAATATGGGTATTCTTTGTTTTATTTAAAAGAATATCTAGCATCTGTTTCTGTGTTGCAAATGCTTTCTAACGAAGATATTTATTATCAAAACGGGATGTACACTTTGGCAAAGGCGTATTTAGAATTGAATAATAAAGAAAAAGCTCGTTCTGCATTTTATAGCGCTAATCGTTTAAGTTACGATAACAAGGTGCAAGAAGATGCTTGGTTAAATTATTCGCGATTAAGTTATGAATTAGGGTTTAACACGCAGGCGCTAGAATCTATACAAAGCTTTTTGTTGCAGTTTCCAAATTCTAAATTAAAAATGGAGTTTAAAACCCTTCAAGGCGAAGTGCTGTTGACAGGAAAAAATTATCAAGCTGCTATTGAAGTTTTAGAAACCATTCAAAATAAATCATCTGAAGCTAAAGAAGCTTATCAAAGAGCTACTTATTTCCGAGGTTTGCAATTTTATAATGAAAGAGCATTTCCGAATGCGATATCTATGTTTTTGAAATCAAGTAATTATTCTGAAGACAAAGAATTGGTGGCTTTAAATTTGTATTGGACGGCAGAAGCGATGTATGAGTTAAGGAAATTTAAAGAATCTATAAAAACGTTCGAACAATTTCTAAGCAATTTGGAATCCAAAAAAACTGAAGTTTATAATTACGCTAATTATGGCTTAGGCTATGCTTATTTTGAAAATGAGAATTATTCGAAAGCAGCAACTTATTTTGAAAAGTTTTTAAAAGAAGGAGATAAAGACATTAAAACAATTAACGATGCTACTTTGCGAGTTGCGGATTCATATTTTATCCTTAAAAAGTATGATCAAGCTATTGAAAATTACAAACAAATTATTAGTGCAAAAGTTGGCGGACAGGATTATGCTTTGTTTCAAAAAGGTGTAATTGAGGGCTTGCAAAACAACAACACAAATAAATTAGAATCTCTTCAGTATTTGTTGCAAAATTTTCCTACTTCTAATTATGCAGATGATGCAGGTTTTGAGATTGCTTATACTTATTTTAATACGGGAGAATTAGATAGGTCGAAATCTGATTTGATTGCTTTGATTGAGAAGTATCCAAGAAGTAGTTATGTGCCTAAGGCAATGATTACTATTGGTTTGGTACAGTATAATCAAAACCAAGACGATGCTGCTTTAGAGACATTTAAGAAAGTAATTAATGATTATCCTGTTACAGAGGAAGCTAAACAGGCAT
Source organism: Sphingobacteriaceae bacterium (assembly GCA_019751895.1). GTDB lineage: Bacteria > Bacteroidota > Bacteroidia > Sphingobacteriales > Sphingobacteriaceae > Pedobacter. The sequence goes on from JAIEMU010000067.1 coordinate 4,902, forward strand.
TAGAATCGGTTAAAAATATTTATATCGACAAAGGTGATTCTGAAGGTTTTTTGACCTATGCAAATTCAACTTCAATAGGTAATTTATCAACAACAGAGCAAGAAAGTTTAACTTATCAAGCAGCGAATAATTTATATTTAAAAGGAGAAAGTCAAGCTACGATAGATGCAATAAACGCTTATTTTGATAAATTTAAAAAATCTTTACATGAAAAAGATGCCAGGTTTATCAGAGCGGAATCGTATGTAAAAATAAATAAACCAAACGAAGCAATCGCTGATTATGAATTTATTTTGAATGATTGGACAAGTGAATTTACGGAGCGTTCATTGGTTCGAATTTCCAAAATATTTTTAAATCAGAAAAAACATAACGAGGCAATTGTTTATTTGAAAAGATTAGAAACCACGGCAGATTATAAGATTCACTACGCTTTCGCAATAAATAACTTAGTTACCTCTTATAGTGCACTTTCGATGCCTGATGAGATGATGAAATATGGATTATTGATAAAGAATTTTGAAAAATCATCTGAAGAAGAAAAGACGAGTTCAAATTTATATATTGGACGAGCTTTTTATTTAAAAGGAGACACAACGTCAGCAATAAAGTCATTTTCAGAGGTGGTATCAAAAACAAAAACTGAAGCAGCCGCAGAGGCGAAATTTTATTTAGCTAAAATTCAATATGAAAAAGGGCTACATAAAGAATCACAAAAAACTTGTTTTGATTTAATAAATAACATGCCATCGTATGATTATTGGGTAGCAAAGTCGTTTATTCTTTTGTCGGATAATTACTTCGTGTTGAAAGATATTTTACAAGCAAAAAGTACGTTGCAAAGTATTATTGATAATTATACTGCAAATGACGATATTTTGAGTACAGCTAGAGAAAAATTAGAAATAATTAATAAAATATGAAAATAAGTTATTTTATAATCATAAGCCTTTTTTTTGCATCCTTTGGGAAGGTTTTTGCTCAGGATAAAAAAAATAGCGAAGAGAATGTATTATCTGAAGAAGTGGAAGTTGTGAGGCCCTACAAGCCTATTTTAGCAGAAGCTGTAAAATTAAGAAGAAGCCCAGATTTGGAAAATGTAAAGGTTTACAAAACTAAATTGAAGTATAGCTTTACAGATAAAAAACTTGAGTTGAGCTCAGATATTCGAAAGTTGCAAACTCAAGTTTTTGCGAATGAAGTGCCGCCTGTTTTGCTTAATAATTACATTAAGCTTGGCGGAGGAAATTTAAATACAACATTGGCTGAGGTTTATGTTAATTCGGGTAGGGATGAAGCATTACAAGTGGGTACGTTTTTTAAGCATTTTTCACAAAATGGAAAATTGCCTAATCAACAAATGAATCAACAAAATTTTACACTTTTTGGGCGAAGCATCGGAGAATACAATAGTTTGAATGGGGCTTTAACTTACCAAAGAAACGATTTTGGTTTTTATGGATTAAATGAAAAAAAATCAAGTGTTTTATTCGATCAGACTTCACATAAAAGGTTTAATTTTTTTGAAGCCAATGGCGAATTGATTAATAATGAAGGACAACAAGCCAGTAAATTAAAATACGGCTTAAAAGCTAATGGTTATTTTTTAAATGATAACTATAACTTGAAAGAAAACGAGATTAAATTAAGTGGTTTTTTAAGTAAAAAAATCAACACATTTGATTTAGGTTTGAAAGTAGAAGCGCAATTTGGAAATTCAAAAGATAGTTTAGTTTCTGTAAATAATACGATTTTATCATTTAGACCACATTTTTCTTTAGAAAATGAAAATGGAAAAATCACAATTGGCGCTAGTATTTTCCAAACACTTGGATTTCAAAAATCTTTTGATATTTTTCCAATGTTAACAGCAAATTATGACTTGGTGTCGGGTTATTTAAGTGCTTTTGCAGGTATAAATGGAGGAATTTTAAGAACTACTTATAAGGGGTTGACAGATGAGAACCCATATTTGAATCCAAATATTGAGGTTAAAAATGTAAAGGAAAAAATTAATATAGCCGTAGGAGTGAATGGAAAAGCAGGCGATGGCATCGGCTATAAAGTTACTTTGTATGGTAAAATATTAAACAATCAACCTTTATTTATCAATAATGTTGAAATGAACAATAAATTCGATGTGATTTATGATTCAGGAAACACGAAGCAAATAGGCGTGGAGGGAGAGGTGAGTGTAACCGCAAATGACTATTTGAAGTGGAATGGGAAAATTAACTTTGTAAATTACGAAGCTGGAAATGAAACAAATGTATGGTTAAAACCAGAAGTAGTAGCTAATTCAAATTTATTTGTAACCCTTAGCGAGGATTTTGATGTTTCTTTAAATGTTGTCTTACAATCTGAAAGCAAAGCTAAAACTTTCATTAAATCAGAAGAAAAAGTGGAAATATTGAAAGGTTTTGTGGATTTTGGATTAGGAGCGAATTACAGAATTAATAAAAATTTCGGATTGTTTGCTAAAGTAAATAACTTGTTTGATGTAAAATATAGTAGATTTTTATATTATCCTACCAATGGAATTAATATTTTTGCAGGGCTGAGTTATTCGTTTAAATAAAGTGTTTTGTGAATAAAAAAATGCGTTTACCAATTTAAAATTTTCTATTTTTACCATAATGGATATATTAAGTCACATTTACGAATTGTTGAAAGACCAAAAAAACGTTTCTTTGTTTGGTTTTGGTACTTTTTGTAAAATTAAATCACCTGGGCACTACGATTTTGAAAAACAAATTTTTCTGCCCCCTACCTATAATTTGCGTTTTATTTCATCTTATGTGGATGATGGTTTGTTGGCGACATACGTTGCCCAACAAAGAAATATTTCTATAGAAACAGTAAATTATTTTATAAATAAATTTGTTGAAAATTTGAACCTCTTAGCGGAACAACAACAACAAATAGATTTACTTCCTTTAGGTAGGATGGTTAAGAAAAATGGTGAATTTATCTTTGTTCAAACGAGTGATTTAGATTTAGGTAATGAATTTTTTGGCTTACCTTCATTTAAAACTCACTTTTCTCAAGTTCAATTTGACAACAAAGAAAACACTCTCGAAGCTCAAGAATTACCCGCAGTTGTAGATCCCATAAAAGTTAATCTTTTACCGAAAGAACAAGGTTTGAATGCTTTAGAAAACCGTAAACACAATATACTTACTTGGGTAATTGTTGTTTTTGTATTGTTAGCTACAAGCGTTACTATCTATAACTTTTACGATGTCGAATTTAAAGCTCAAAAAATCGCTCTCGAATTAGAAAAAAAACAATTGAAAGATAGCTTGTATAGAGATAGTATTTTGAAATATAGTATTTTGAAAGACACTACCTTTCAAGATACTCTTCAAAAAGAAGAAGTTAAAAGTGATAGCGTTTCTCAAACTAATATTTTAGTTGAAAACGAAAAACTACGTCAGGATTCCATAAAAAAAACAGTTTCAATTCCAATTAAAAAAAATCAGAAATATAGTTATGAGTTAATTGTAATTGCTTCTAAAACACAAAAAGTAGCACAAGAACATGTAGATAACTATAAAAAGTTGGGCTATTCTGCTAAAATCATTGAAGGTTCTACTCCTCAAACATTTAAGAAAATAAGTATAGCAACTTTTTCTTCTCAAGAAGCTGCCAAAAAAGCTTTGCCTGCTATTCAAATAAAATTAAATAATAAATCTATTTACGTGTATCAAAATATTATAAAATAAGATGTTGACATTACTACAAGTAACTACAAATACAACCCAACAAATGGCTGATACTCTATCTTCAGTGCAACAAACCATGACGAATGCTTTACCTCCTGCGGTCGTTGAAGTTCCTGAAATTCATTTTATTGATTTGTTATTAAAAGGTGGTTGGGTGATGATACCCTTAACTTTTTTGGCTTTTTTAGGTTTAGTTATTTTTATTGAACGTTTTATAACCATTCGTAAAGCCTCTAAAGATGAATCAAATTTGATGTTGCAAATTAAACAGCATGTAAAAGAGGGTAAATTAGATTTTGCAATTGCGGTTTGTAAAAGTCAACATTCGCCTTTAGCAAGAATGTTGGAAAAAGGTTTGAAGCGTATTGGTCGCCCGATTAAAGATATTGAAGGTGCGATTGAAAACACTGGAAAAGTTGAAGTTTCTAAGCTTGAAAAAAATATAGGTGTTTTAGGAATTGTAGCAGGTATTGCACCCATGTTAGGTTTCGTAGGTACAATTATAGGTGTAATTACAATTTTTCATGATGTTTCTATCAAAGGTGCGATTGAAATTGGAACGATTTCGGGCGGTTTATATACCAAAATGATTACTTCAGCAACGGGATTAATTGTAGGAATTATCGCTTATGTTTTGTATCATATTTTAAATATGATGGTCGATAAGATTATCTTAAAAATGGAATCTGATGCAATTGATTTTATTGATTTATTAGAAGAACCTAGTAAGTAATGAATTTAAGAAAAAGAAAAAGAGGCCATGTAGAGGTGCATACTTCTGCATTGAACGACATTATGTTTTTTTTGTTGTTGTTTTTTTTATTGGCATCTGCTGTTGTAAACCCTCAAGTAGTAAAACTTTTATTACCACGTTCTGAAACAGGTCAACAATCAACTGCAAAAAAGTCAATTGTTGTTTCAATTGACGAAAACCTAAATTATTTTGTAGATAAGCAACCTACTACTTTAGATTTATTACAAAGCAAAATCGAAGCTTATCAAAGTGCAGATACCGATATTACTATCGTTTTGTATGTTTCTAGAGGAGTTTCTATCGAAAATACAATGCAAGTTTTTGACGTTGCCAATAAATTAAAAATGAAAGTTGTTTTAGCTGTTGAGCAGAAAAAATAATGATGGCACTGAAGGAAGAAAATAATTATGGAAAAGCAATTGCGATAGCTTCGGCTATTATGCTCGCTTTGTTTGCTATAAGTTTTTTTATTGTAATTGTCTGACTAACCTTACAACAACATAGCGGTCAAACTTTATTAAAATGTTTGAGAAAACACCAAAGTTGAAGCGCTTGTTCATACCATTACCAGCATTGTCA
>JAIEMU010000209.1 GCA_019751895.1 Sphingobacteriaceae bacterium
TAAGGAGCTAATTCAAATTAATGCAGGAAACCCGCGAATGTCAAACAAAGAGACAAAAACTATTAGTTCAACACAAAAAAACCAAACTCAAGGCAAACCTAAAACTTTTAGTGAGCTTATTGAGCGCCAAGCTGAACAGAAAAACATAACTAACCACCAAACCAACTACGGAGAACACCATGCAAACAATCAATCCAGCGCCACCAGCGATAATTCCAGTCAAGGACATAATCAAGAGCAAAAAACTAGCACCAGCAAATCTGATTATCTCTTCTAAATTACCTCACGCACAAAAGATGGCGATCTTTGAAAGTAGGAAGCGCAAAGTTTTGCGCTTCCTACTCGAAGAGAATTACTCTAGTTTAGAGAACTTAGCTAGTTTAACCAAGACACCTAAACAAACAGTACTGCGCTTAACTAAGCATCTTTGTGACATTAACTATTTAACTAAAGTTGAAGTTAACATCGGTTTAGCACGTCCAATCTCAGTATTTCAGCCAACTAATACTGGAATCATGTTTGCCATGCTGGAGAATGAAGAATTACCCGAGTTACGCGAAATTAGTAAAGTCAATGCGGTAACTATTTACCATGATCTTAAATTGCAGCAAATCAGGTTAAAACTTGAAGCTGAGGGATATACCAAGTTTCAAAGCTCATGGCAATTAACCAAGATACTCCGCAAGCGTCAAGAAAAAGTACCTAAGATTCCTGACTATACTTGTATCAATCCACAGGGTGACAAAATCGCCATTGAATATGAACGCACCATTAAGACTAAAAAGCGTTATCAGGAAATCATCGGGCAATACTTGGACATCAAAGAGCGTGGGATTATCAAGCAAGTTATTTACTACACCGATGATGGTTTTGCTGATAAGCTCAAGAAGTTGTTTCAAAGCGTTGAGTTTGTTTATCGGAGGAATGCTACTAACAAGATCCTGCCTAAAAATATAGAGTACTTTAGTTTCTGCGTATTGTCTTAATTTATAAAATTAGCTCTGTTAAATTTGCAGAGCTTCTAATACTCTAATAATGTTTATACAGCTATATTTAAACTTACAATTAACTATTGTTATAAGTTAAATCAACGCCACCGCCAAAAATTATGCATTTTTATAAAATGCTAGTTGACAACCTTAACCACATAGCATAACATGAAATTGACAATAAACGCATAGACCTAAATTTGCCTATCAGGGCAACACGGCAATACGGCAAATTTTCACTACGAGACCGTCCTCTGCTTTTTAGAATAGATTTATTCCAACCGCGAGGCATTGACCAACTGAAATTAAAAAATTAGAACAATTAAAAATATAATATTATGTTAGAATGTACTGGCAAGCATTATTAAATACAATGAGGAGTAAATTAATGGCAAAAGTTGGTTTGGCTTTATCTGGTGGTGGATATAGGGCTACGGCATACCATTTGGGTACACTAAAAAAACTTCATGAATTAGGGATATTAAATGATATTAGTGTTATTTCAGCTGTATCAGGTGGCTCGATAACAGCCGCAGCATATGGCATATCTTGTAAAGATGATTTTGGTGAATTTTATCGCTGCGTTGAAGGTGGACTTCAACAAAGCATTATTAAGGAACTGATATTAGATTACAGAGTATTTATCCCTATTATTATGCTACTAATTTCCACTCTAGTGCTAATTTTTATACCTAGTATCCTTACCTTGATTTTTTTTGTGTTATTATTGTTTATATTTTGGAAGCTTGAGTACAAAATTTTACCCTTATCTCAAGTTAATTCAAAAACATTGGATAAAATATACTTTAAACATAAAAAATTACCAGAATTAGGAAATTGTAAAAAAACAATACTTATTAATGCTACAAATATAGATACAGGGCGCCCGTTTTCATTTTCAAATCTCAAGATGTCTGATTCATTATACGAATTCGGTAAAGGTTTAAAGCAAACTAATTTTATACACGATAAATTTAATATCTCACAAGCAGTTTCAGCATCAATCTGTGTTCCATTTGCTTTTTCGCCTGTAAAAATTAATAAACAATATTTTACAAACAAGAATGCTCAAATTAACCCCAGACTAGTTGATGGAGGATTATATGACAACCAAGGAATACACAAATTAACAGAAGAAAAAAGCTATTATAATTGTGATGCTTTGATTATAAGTGATGCGGGTCAAGATACATCATTTGAAAAACCATGCAATAACGCATTTTCATTACTAATTAGAACAAGTGATATTTTGATGAACAGGATCAAAAATATGCTAATGGTGAAGCATATCTACGAAAATAAAAACAATCAATTAAAACCAATTGCATATTATTCTTTAAGTTGGGATATTGATTCGTGTATATCTGGATTTATTCAAAACCTTAAAAATAATAATCTATTGAACTCTGTAATTAAAGCACATGGTATTGATAAATTAATGACAAGTATAGACATAGACGAAATTCAAGATAAAATTGATAAATGTTTGAATAATTGTATTCCAAATTTTAAAGATTTACCAAATAAGTGTAAAATATTAGATAGAATTATTGAGCTACCAGATATTGATAAGTTACTAAAAAATCAAATCAATCAGCAAATAGAGGAAAACATCAGTAACCAGCTTAAAACAAATGTTAATTTTGATAAAATTAAGAATCAATGTCCAACAAAAGAAGACATGCAAATTGCTAGAAAAATTAGCACTAATTTAACTCCATTAACGAAACAGGAAATTGATATTTTATCTAGACATGCCGCATGTATGACTGAAATACAAGTTAGATTATATTGCCCAGAATTAATAAAGGATTAAAAAATGAGTAACAAATATGAAATAGAAATGCTATCTCTTGATACAAATGCCGATGCAATCATAATAAGGTATTTTGATGATAATGATGACGAATACATTGTCCTGATAGATGCTGGAAAAACAGAAGCACACGGGGAAAAAGCGGTAAACCAGATAAAACAGTATTCTAATTCTAAAAAAATTCATTTAGCAATTTGCACTCATTCAGATAAGGATCACATCGGTGGATTTAAGTATGTGATAGACAATATGGGAATAGATGAATTTTGGATACATAATCCTCAGATATGTAGTAGCACAAGCAAACTGCATTCAATCCAAGAATCACTTAAAGACAATAAAAACATACGCGATATGCTAGACAGGAATGGAGTTCAATTCAAGCATGTCAGAGAGGGGTTACAACACAGTGTTATACCAATAAAAATTCTATTTCCTGATGATGATTTTTACTGTTTAAAGTTACAGGATTTTCGGGATTATGAAACCTTAACCGAAATATTTCTTGAGCACATTAATGAATCATCTGATCCAAATACCGAAGAGAAATTTAATAAGTTAAGAGATCTTTCAGCGGAAAATGCAACTAGTGCTATATGTTATTTTTATCCCAATAGTCAAAAATACTTATTTACTGGTGATGCAACTCCTGAATCTCTAGAAAAAACAATAAAAAAATATAATAATGAAACAAAGGATTTAGATTGGTTGCAAGTTCCACATCATGGCAGCAAAAATAATATAACTACTTCAATAATGGATTATTTTAAACCTAAAATAGCCTATATATCCGCCAATAAAAATATTTCTGAATTTCTAGTTAATTATTTAATAAATCGTGGCACTGATGTGTACTCCACTGAAGATGGAAACAAGTTGCACAGATGTGGCACTGATAGCCGGGTTGGATATTCAACTGCTACCAAAATTTTAGTTTTCTCTCTCTAAATAAATCCTGCTTTCGCAGGATTTATGAAAATATATTGATGAAATCAATTTTTATATCTTTAGATAATTTTTTTTACCATTAACATAATTTTTTATTGAGTCCTCATTTTGCCTTAAAAGTACAAATTTTTTTGACCTCTCAGTGTATTGGGAAGAAATGCCCGTATTATCTGATTTGTAATTTGTTACTTGATAATCTGCAATATGACTATTTATTGACTTAATGACTACGTCACCAGTTTTTGTTGTAAATAGTTTTATGTCATGCTCATATAATAAATCTCTAATCTCTTGCCTTGGATGGTCATACTGATTTGCATAGTCAGAACTAGCAATGGCAAATTTAGGGTTTATGTTTTTCAAGAAGTTACTTGATGTGAATCCATTGTCTGCCCCATGATGCGCCAAAATTAAAACATCAACCTCATGCTTCAAAATCTTTTGCCTTCTTAAATATGCTGATAATAAAGGTGATTCAACATCTCCAAGGCTCAATACATTGAATGAACCAGTTCTGAAAAATTTTATTGTTGAATTATCATTTGATGAATTTTCTATTATTTCTCTTGGATGATAAAGAATATTCGTATAAAACTCTGTACTTGCGCAATTATCCAACGCCTCTATATAGTCTGGATCAATCTTTATAGCTTTGACATTACTTGTTTTTCGCTTAATATTTTGATACTTTTTATAATCTAGTATTAATTTAAGACTATTATGTCCAGAATCAGTATGCGGTTCATAACCAGGATATTCAATCTTGTTTATTTGATAGGTATCCATTAATTCTTTTAACTCATTTGGATTACAATGATCTGTATCCCATGAAGTAATATGTAGTGTGTTTATTATATTATGTTTACACACTGCTAATTCTTCTACAATAGAATTTTTATTATTTTCATATCTTGCTTCAATTAAAGTAAAGTTACTGCCATCAAAATATGAAAATGAAGAACCTGTTGAGTTTAATTTATATGCGCGAAATCGAGTTGTTTTAGGGATTAGTTTCATTGATTTTACTTTCTTATATATGGTCTATTAATTTATATTTATTCAAAACATACTCAGCGACTTCATAACCATGGTTAAGAATAACTCTGAAATTTTCATTATTAACTCTTCCTAAAGTAGTAGGATACTTTATAACTCTATGGGCTAAATCTGAATCTTTAAATTTTGGGTCTTTTATACTAAAATATGCTCCATTCGATTTATCTTGTTTGACATATTCAGAAAAACTTCTTATTCGCAATGATCTAGATTGCTCAGAAATAATATCTATTATTTTTTTAAATCTAAAAAAATTAAAGAAAGGAAATCGCGAAAAATTTGACTCTACTGGTTTGCCAGCATCTGAGACGATAATACAGTTATTTTCATATCCTTTTTTAACCTTATTACTGCCACAATCAAAATACGGTTCTATTCCCAAATTATCATAGATACCACCGTCATAAAGATATAATTTTTGACATGATGGTACTCGTGGCTCTCTATTTTCTTGATTTCCACTCCAGCTATCATCTTTAAACCATTTAAATTGCTTAGTGTCTATACATAATGGGCCAAACCCTACTGGAAAAGCAGCAGAAGTAGCTAATGCATAAGATAGCTTTAAATTATCTGGATGAGCATAACCTAAGTCATAATCACCAATTTCATAATTTTTAAATCTAAATCTTTTACCATTATAAGCATTGGTACCATTAATTGACCACTCCGGTGAATCGACAACATCTACTAACTTTAATTTGATATGCCATACCTTCTCTAATACCTCAGTTAATAAATTCGCTCTAGATGATATAAAGCGCAAATTTAATGGCTTCTTTAATAATAGTTTTAAAATAGACCAATACAAACTTGTAGAACAAAGTAATTCTTCTATTTTAGGAAGAGTTTCATTTAAATAAGTTTCGCTAGTTGGAAATGTATTATTATGAGAATAAACTAAACCCATTAATAAACTACCGCCAGAAACTGTAGAAATTTTTTCTATCTTCTCAAGTAAATTTTTCTTTGCTAAATATTTTAATACTCCTGCATGAAATGCCATAGCCCTAATTCCACCACCAGAAAGACACAATAATATTTTTTTATTTTGTTTTGGATCATCCACTTCGATATCGCTTTCATTTAAGAGGTTTTATTTAATTTATATGCAGCAAGTAAAAGTGCAATATACTTAGTTCTTAGTAATATTAGAGTAAATACTAATATCATAATCAGAAATTATAATTTGGATAATTGGATGATTTTCGTCATCCATCAAATTAGCTATATGTTTCATTTGTTTTATATCTAATTCGCTTTGTTGTGATGATACATTTTGTGGATGGCTATGCCATTCACCAATGTATCCAATAATATTAGCAGTAGAATTCATAATACATTGGATTTTTTCAGATATACCATTATTACTCCTCTGGAACCAATTAGGTGTAGATTCACTATTATTAGGTTCAGATAACACATCAACGATTGCAATAACTTTTAAATTAAAATCATAAAATCCAACTACTATTCCACCTGTTTCATTTGGTAGCTTTTCACTTCTTAATATATTAAGTTTTTCTTTAGTAGCGGCATCAATATAAATATCAAAACCATGTTTTTTAATTATTTCACATTCCGCGATTGTAATATTATTAACATTAGTCTCACCAGTTTCTTCGCTATAGTTAATTACTTTAATTGCTGCATCATTACTTAATAATAATTTGGGCATTTGATTTGCTAAAATGCCTGAATGAATTTTTATTTTATCATATCCTAAAACTACCGAAATATCTCTACAGCCAGCACCAGACCAGAATGTCCCTAAATGATTATTCAGGTGATTTTCTCCCCATGATTCACTAATTATCGCTCTATAGTATTGTGACTCTAGGGATATAACATTGATAGTCTTGTTTTCAGATTCTATTAATATAACTGATGAGTTACCACTTGGTGTAATAAATGTGCTGATAACCCGCGGTAATGAGTAGATCATTGATAACTTTCTAGGTACATCGATACTAGTAGATACATCTAAGACAAAACTAACATCATTTTCCTTAATTATAGGTTGAAGATTTTCTGGATTAGCAAAAAACTCTAATGCATCTACCTCATACGTGTTAATAATTAATTCACTAACACCAAGATCATTACTCAAATTTTTTATTAATTCAGTTTTTGGCACCCCAATACTATCTTGACATGCTATATGCCGAGTTAAATTATGCGGGCTGATGATGTCAGAATCAATAACGATCCATTTGTTCCATCCACTTCTCAGCCATGTATCTATTAAAGATGCCCCTAAACTTCCAACGCCGATGATAATTGCATTCTTACAATTACTAGTACCACCTGATTGTTTTTTATAATCTGAAATATCATTTTTATAACTAATACTCAATGGTTCAGCTATTAAGTTGCTACAAATGTCTTGAACAGCAATAACTCTATTATTCTCTTTATTTATAATTGCACACATAACTAAATTACTACCTATCTGCTGTATGATATCAAGACTAATACCATAAGATATAAAATCACACATTTTAACCAAAAAAGCGAATCTTTGGATTTTCTCAATTTCGCTATTATTTGATCTAGAGATTGGAAAATCTACAATAATTATGATTAAATTAGTGCTTTTACTAATTGTGTTAAAATTTCCATATTTATTTTTCAAATATAGGAACTTTGCTTCCAATTGATTTAAGTATGATTCACTCTTACTCATCATCATTTCATGAAAAGCATATATGTCTTTAGGTAACTGCTTAATTGTACCCTGTTGTGATACATTTGTAATAAAGTTAATTATTAAAAATTCACTATTTACGTTTGAGCTTGTCTTATCTAAAATATATGTTTTTCCATGCTTTTTTGATTCAACTGAATAGCTAACGTAGTTATCTATGCTGCTATTGTAGTCAAAGGCATTTTCTTTATATTTTGCAGGTAAAACTAAATGATCCGTGGTCTCATAAAATAAATTTTCAACTGGTTGATCCGTAGCATGAAGCTCACCGATAGAACTTTTTTCTAACCACCCAATTATTCGATCAAAAAAACTTTTTGCCGTCCATGTTCTTAAAATTGACGTCTTCGGTTCAAAATATAAGCATAAATTCTTAGGTGCATTGCGTGGCATCTGATTCTGATGAATTAAATCCGGAAAATCTTTGCGCAACATAAATACATAAGGTATATCATCGTCACATAAGATCATTATATCCAATATTTCATAATACCTAATATCATATGATGGTTCAGTTGGCAACCCATCTAATTTAACTATCAGTTTGATATGTTCTGCTTTGATAATACCTGAATCAATCTCTTGATAGAAATTGATAAACTGGATCCTATCAACCTGTTTTGCTATAAATGTGTATAACTGATTGCTAACGCTAAATTTAGCGTCAGCAATATCAGATACTATCAGCTTATTTTTTTGCCTGAAATCAGTGATTTCATAATATTCGTCAGAATGGTACATTTTAGCCAGCTCTGGGAATTGGAGATGTAATAATACTTGTCAAGGAATTATTTTTTGTTAGTTTTCTTATTCCAAAATCTCCAATTTCGAATTCTAATGGTTGTGGGTGATATTTATTAGGATACTCCATAGTTGTAATAAATTCTCTACCAGATATTTCTTCAAGAACCTTTAAATATGCATTTTTTGCCTGAAGGTGTGGAGGTTGATCAGACTCATAGGCTTCTTTTTTATCACTAGAAAATGCTTTACTTGAATTTATTATGTATGCGTTCTTATTTCCATAATGCAATAATTCATCAACCGATTCAACTGGGATAGTTATTTCATCGCCTTTTTCTTTACTTAGAGCTTTATAACTACAATGATGAGGTATGTTAAAAATATCCCATTTTAACCAATCTGTATTATTTTTCTTTTTAGTGATATCTACAATATCTTCAATAATTTCTGAGGTAGAATCTCCTACATGTAATAAGTTATATTTATGATTATTATCAATATGAAAACAAATATTAAAAATCAATGCAGATTCATTTCTTTGTATGTCATCACTATTTTCAACATGTTTTACATATGGAGAGTGACAAAAAAATTCAACACTATCATTATTAGAGGTAAATGTTGGTACACACTTACCAGCGCTGACAAATAAGTGCTTTCTATCTTCATAAGGAATCCCCTGAGCTTCAAGCCACTTTATCACTTCTGGATGTTTTGAAAATACTTTTATCCCATAACTATTTTTTAATCTATACCTAGCCTCATCCCTAAGAATGATAAATTCATCACTTTGCTTATCATTTGTTGCGCTTTCAAGTAATATTGCAGCAGGAACCCATAATTCTCTAATACCTATTCTTTCATCTGTATGAGTAGTTTTATTTTTTTCTAATTTGAAAAATTTAGAAAAATTATTAATATGATCTTTGTCTGAATGTGTAAATGCAACCACATCAAACTCCGTAACATCTGCTTTTTTCAGCTCCGTTGTAAGTTCAGAAATTAAATCAATATACCTACTTTCACTATCTTCACTTTTATCTCTATGATAAAAATCTATTAAGATTCTTTTTCCATTTTTTAAAATAATTTGAGAAGTATCCCCATTTCCTACTGGGTAGAAAATTATTTTATGTACCTTACTCATGTCTTATCCTCTTTATTTAAGTATTTTATAATCTACCACAATACACTACATATAGTGTTGCTACCTGAGTTTTAACTGCTTCCATAACTATATATGGGAATAAATTATTGTATTTCAATAGATGCTACAGATTATTTTTATTTTGCGGCTAACATTATTAACGCCGATAAAGCATAGCTGCGCTTGATTTGCTGAGTGTGAAATTAATTGCATTCAGTCATGGCTTCCTTCATTCAATTAATCTTCATTAACGACACTACGTAATTTGGCTGATTTGCCGATTATAGTCATAATCAGCTAATCAGAGTTTACGTGTGCAGAAAACTTTTATAAATTCTTTTAGTCGTAAACTACATAAAACAATTTCAAAAACTTTGCTGGTCTCGCACTAGCAAACGCTTAGCTATGCTCTTTAGTATCGCC
>JAIEMU010000143.1 GCA_019751895.1 Sphingobacteriaceae bacterium
TGTACAACACTCGATTTTGAGATCATATTGCAACCCGAATTTTTATCGGTAATATGTCCAATAATCGAAATATCGACATCGTTTTTTATTTTTTCGTAATCCGATTGTTTGATGGTAAACAACAATTCATAATCTTCACCGCCATTCAACGCACAAATAGTTGGGTCTAAACCAAATTCTCTTGCGGTTTCATAGGTCATTGGGTCGATGGGTAATTTTTCTTCATAAATGGTACAACCTTTTTCGCTTTGTGTACAGATATGAATAATTTCAGAAGCCAAACCATCCGATACATCAATCATCGAAGTGGGTTTTATTTTCAATTGTGCCAATAAATCAACCACATCTCTCCTCGCTTCAGGTTTCAACTGTCGTTCGATAATGTAATCTTTACCTTCTAAATCGGGCTGTATTTCCGGATTTTCTAAAAATATTTTTTTCTCTCTTTCCAATATTTGTAAACCCATGTAAGCACCGCCTAAATCACCACTTACACAAAGTAAATCGCCTTCTTGCGCTCCATTTCTGTAACAAATGTTTTCTTTTTCGGCATATCCAATACTGGTTACACTAATTACCAAACCTTGTTTACTCGATGAGGTATCTCCTCCAATTAAATCAATATTAAATTTATTACAAGCCAATTCTATGCCTTTATAAATTTCTTCCACAGCTTCTAAGGTAAATTTGCTCGATACGCCAATAGAAACCGTAACTTGAGTAGCTGTGCCATTCATTGCATAAATATCGCTTAGGTTTACTTGTATGGCTTTAAAACCTAAATGTAAAAGCGGTACATAAGCCAAGTCGAAATGAATTCCTTCTAACAACAAATCTGTAGAAATTAAAACTTCTTTGTTTCCAAAGTTCAAAACTGCCGCATCATCGCCAATTCCTTTGGTGCTACTTTCGTGTTTTACCTTAAAATTTTGCGTAATGTGTTTAATTAAACCAAATTCGCCTAATTCTGAAATATTGCTGTGTTCTTTATTTTCAAACATAATTTTTTGTTAATTTTTAATGTTTTTTAATACCCATTCCAACTCTTTGTCTTTTCCTGCCAATACATCTTCTATCGTTGGTGTAATTTCTACATCTGGAAATATTCCTCTGCCTATGGTGTCTAT
Source organism: Sphingobacteriaceae bacterium (assembly GCA_019751895.1). GTDB lineage: Bacteria > Bacteroidota > Bacteroidia > Sphingobacteriales > Sphingobacteriaceae > Pedobacter. Next base: position 1,128 of record JAIEMU010000143.1, read on the forward strand.
TTGTACGTTAGGAATATAAGGATATAATGCCATTTTTAAATATACTAAAGATTTTGGCATAAATATTCCTGGCATAGAAAAACTCGCTACACAACCATTAAATGCTCCTCCTGTTTCTTCGCCTACAAATGTAGCCCTATTTAATTGTTTTAAATTAGATGATAAAAGCGATGAAGCCGAAAATGTACCTCCATTTATCAAAACAAATATTTTTCCATCATAATGATTGCTATTTGTTTTTTTTAATTTATTACCATACGATTGTACTTTATATTTTTCGTTTTCTTTTTTTAATAACTTAGAACTTAAAATAAATAATTTAAAACCCATTAAATATCTGCTTTTTCCGTAACCACCTTCCCAATAAGAATTAAACTTATTATTCACTTCTGATTTTTTATAAAAAATAAATTCTTTATCTACCAAATAAGAAAATAAATCAACTACAGCATAAGAATAACCACCTGTATTATCTCTCAAATCAATAATCAAATTTTTAGTTTTTCCTTTTTTTATAGCCGAAAAACTTTCATCATAAAAACGTTTAAAATTTGCCTTAGGAAACGAAAAACTTTTAATTTTTAATAAAGCTGTGCTACTGTCTTTTTCTAAAAATTTAAGATCTAGTATTGGCTTCTTAAACTCATCAAAACCTTTATATTTTGCTTTTTTTCTTTCTTTATCAATTTTTTTAAAAGCTAGTAAAGAATCTTTGCTCAATTTTTTAATGGTTGTATCTTGCTTTGAAATATCTTTGTTTTTTTCCTTTTTTAAGGTTATTACTTTTAAATTAAAAATAGAATCTGCTCTTTTAATTTTAAAATCTAAAGTGTCAATATCATCATAAATTACAGAAAAATAAGATTTAAAACCTTTGTTTAATGTAAAAGTTTTATGTGTTTTATTATAACCATCGGTAGTAATGTAATTAGCTAAACTATCGTAGATGTTTTTAAATTTTATATCATTAATGCTAACTATTTCATCACCTTTTTTCAATTGATTGTGTTTTTTATTAAATGAAGTGATGTATAATTTTTCTTTAATAATTTTTAAATCAAATTGTTTTATAGGTTTAATCAATTGAGCTAATGAATCTTTTTCTTTTTTTGATTCAAATTTACTTGTCAAAATCATTTGCGTATGACCACATTTTATTTCAGTAACTAGGGGTGCTAATTTTAAATAAAACTCTTTTGTGGTAAGCGGTGTAGTTAAGCTTTTTTTAAGACTATCAAATTTGAAATCTAATTTTTGTTTATCAATGTACCAATAAACGCCAGGATGTCCTTTAGTCAAAAACTTATAGGTTAAATCTACATCTTTTATCAGTTCAGCTGGTTCATGCTTTTTGGTTAAAATGTGATTTATTTTCTTGGTATTAACACAAGCTAAACAAAAAGATAAACCTAAAAAAAGAAGAAAAAACCTAAATTTTTTAATCATTATTACAATCCTAATTTTTCTGATATTTCCAACATTCTTTCAATTGGTTTTCGAGCTTCATTGATAATATTTTGAGGAACTTCTACCGCAGGAAATTCATTTTTCAAGCATAAATACAATTTTTCTAAGGTATTTAATTTCATGTAAGAACAATCATTACAAGCACAATTATTGTTTGGCGGTGCAGGAATAAAGGTTTTTGTTGGGTTTTCCTTTTCCATTTGATGAATAATTCCACTTTCGGTAGCCACAATAAATTCTGTTGCCGAATTTTCCTTGCAATATTTTAATAATCCTGACGTAGAACCAATATAATCCGCCATTTCCAAAATAGAAGATTCACATTCTGGATGCGCAATAAATTTAGCTTCCGAATGTCTCGATTTTAATTTTGTGATTTTCTCTCTCGAAAATATTTCATGAACCATGCAAGCTCCATTCCACAAAACCAAATCTCTACCCGTTTTTTTAGCTACCCAAGCTCCCAAATTTTTATCTGGTCCAAATATTATTTTTTGATCTTTAGGTAAACTTTCTACAATTTGTACCGCATTACTGCTTGTACAAACAATATCACTCATGGCTTTCAACTCAGCGGTGCAATTTACATAAGTAATTACCAAATGATCAGGATATTTTTCTTTAAATTTTTTGAATAGGTGAGGAGGACAGCTATCTGCTAATGAACAACCCGCTTTTACATCAGGTAATAAAACTTTTTTTGTTGGAGATAATATTTTAGCAGTTTCAGCCATAAAATGAACCCCAGCAAACACAATTACATCTGCATTGGTTTTTGCTGCTTCTTGTGATAAACCTAAACTATCGCCAATATAATCCGCAATATCTTGTATATCAGGTTCTTGATAATAATGTGCTAAAATGATAGCGTTTTTTTCTATTTTTAATTTTTCTATTTCTTTAAATAAATCTAATGTCGGATTAATTTGTTCAATCATTTCTTCGGGATTTAATTTTTTTTCAGTTATCATTTTTTAACAGCTTAATCTTATTATAAATATTTAAATTAAAAATATTATTATTGTTTATTAGCGTGTTGGTATTGTGTAAAAAAAACATTAAAAAAATATTTGATTTTGATTTATTAGTTATTTATCCACAAATAAAATACTTTTTTAAACCTTTAGTTAATTAGTTTTCAGTATTATATTTAAAATGCTAATATTTTATCAATAGCATAATGTGAATTTTATTTTTGTTATCAAACGTTAATAAACTGGGCAAATTTCGTTAAAAAAAAATTATAATTTGATGATTAATTAACATTTTACCTAGCTTTAAACTTTATAATTTATTTGTTCTATTATTTTAAACATTTTACCAACAATAAATATTGATTTATCAACGTTTATTTAAATAAATATCTTTTTAATGAAAAAAGTAGATTTTTTAGTCATTGGTTCTGGTATAGCGGGTTTAAGTTTTGCTTTAAAAGCTGCTCAATATGGCAAAGTTTTAATCGTTACAAAATCAAATGCCGATGAATCCAATACAAAATATGCACAAGGTGGTGTTGCCGTTGTTGTAGATGAAACGGATTCATTTGATAAACATATAAATGATACTTTAATAGCTGGTGATGGTTTATGTGATAAAAAAATTGTAGATATTGTAGTTAAAGAAGGACCTAAACGTATTCAAGAAATTATTGATTACGGAATAAATTTTGATAAAAATCATAATGGTTTGTTTGATTTAGCCAAAGAAGGTGGTCATTCCGAGCATCGTGTTCTTCACTACAAAGATATTACGGGTTATGAAATTGAGCGAGTTTTATTAGACCAAATTTTCAACAACCCTAATATTGAAATTCTATCTCATTATTTTTGTTTAGAGTTAATTACACAGCATCACCTTGGTATTCATGTAGATAAAAAAACAAAAGATATTAATTGTTATGGAATCTATGCTTTTAATACTGAAAATAATGTTGTAGAAAAGATTTTAGCAAATGTAACTGTTATGGCTTCTGGTGGTGCGGGTCATGTGTATGCTACAACCACCAATCCAACCATTGCCACTGGCGATGGAATGGCGATGGTGTATAGAGCCAAAGGCAAAATTAGAAATATGGAATTTATACAATTTCATCCTACAGCACTTTACAATCCTGGTGAATATCCTTCGTTTTTAATTTCTGAAGCCGTTAGAGGTTTTGGTGGAATTTTAAAAAGAAAAGATGGTTCCGAATTTATGCACTTATATGATGATCGTGCTTCATTAGCTCCTAGAGATATTGTAGCTAGAGCCATTGATGCAGAAATTAAAAAAACAGGTGACGATTATGTTTATTTAGACATTACACATCGAAGTAAAAAAGATATTTTAAATCATTTTCCAAATATTTATGCTAAATGTTTGTCTATTGGCATAGATATGACTAAAGATTTTATTCCAGTAATTCCTGCAGCGCATTATATGTGTGGAGGAATTTTGGTGGATGAATTTGGAAAATCTTCTATAAACAATTTATATGCTTGTGGCGAAGTTGCTTCAACAGGTTTACACGGTGCTAATCGTTTAGCATCCAATTCTTTATTAGAAGCTACTGTGTTTGCACACCGTATTTTTGAACACGCAATTTTACATTTTAAAACAAATATTATTCCTGATCACATTCCTGAATGGAATGAAAATGGAGTGAAATTATCAAATGAAGATATTTTGGTATCACATAATTTAAGAGAAACTCAACTTTTAATGAGTGACTATGTAGGAATTGTACGTTCTAATTTTAGATTAGAAAGGGCTATTCGTAGGTTATTTTTACTTCATGAAGAAACCGAAGAATTTTATAAAAACACTAAAGTTTCTGTAAAATTATGCGAACTCAGAAATATTATTCAAGTTTCCTATTTAATTATTAAATCAGCTTTAGCTAGAAAAGAAAGTAGGGGATTACATTACACTACCGATTATATAAATCACCAGAAAGAATTACACGATACCATCATTTAATTTTATAAGTATGCCAATTATTTTACCAGTAAAAAATATTTATCCAACTATTGGAGAAGATTGCTTTATTGCACCAAACGCAACAATTGTTGGAGACTCCGTTTTAGGAAATCATTGTTCAGTTTGGTTTAATGCAGTTATTAGAGGCGATGTAAATTCGATTAAAATTGGTGATTATACCAATATTCAAGACGGAGCTGTTATTCACGCAACGTATCAAAAAGCATCAACCACTATTGGAAATAGAGTTTCCATTGGACACAATGCGCTGGTTCATGGTTGTGTTTTACAAGATAATGTTTTAATTGGTATGGGTGCTATTGTGATGGATAATGCTTTAGTAGAACAATATTGTATTATTGCAGCGGGTTCTGTTGTTTTAGAAAACACAATTTGTGAATCAGGATATCTTTATGCAGGTACACCCGCCAAAAAAATTAAACCTATTACCGAACAACAAAGACAACTTTTAGATAAACTGCCTGATAATTACGTGATGTATGCAGATTGGTTTAAATAATTTATTTCTTTTCGTCTTTGTTTTTTAGGCGTTTGTCTAAAACAAATATCTTTTTGTATAATTAAATCGGTTGCCATGCAACCTTTTTTTTTGTTTACAGTCTTATCTACAAAACCTTCTAAAAAATAGAAGATTAAGAATTTTAAAACAAAAAATTAATTATAGAAATCATGAAAAAATTTAACACAATCTCAGCACTAATTTTTGTATTTATTGTAAGCATTTCGTTTACATCTTATGCATCTCCAATTAAAAAATCAGTAATTAATTTTACTAGTTTATCCAATCTTAAAAACTTTACAAAATTAAAAGTATCAGGAAATGTTTTGGTTTATTTGGTTCAATCTGAAACCGAATCGGTAAATATTCAAGACAATTATTATTCTAAAAATGCTTTTATTCAACAACAAAACAACGAATTAAAAATTACTTCTTTCGAAAAACAACCGCTTACGGTTTACGTTTATGTTAAAAATTTATCTGAAATTTCTGCCTCAGATAATGTTGTAATTAAAACCTTAGATACTTTTAATCTGCTTTCATTAGATTTAGTTTTGAACAACAATGCCAAAGCTTTTATAACCTCAAACACGATTACTTTTTATTCTCAATTGGCCGATAATTCTTCTTTGGTTTTAAATGGCAGTTGTGCAGAGCATTACTCTACAAAAAATGTTCAATCGAAATTAAATACAAATCAATTTTTAGCAGATATAACGTTTTCTAATCGTTTAACAGAAACAAAAAAAACATTTATCTCACAAGCCAATAATACATTAGAATCTATTGATTTAAACAATCTTTAGACTACCGACCTTTTCATAAGTTTAGTTTTAGTTAATAATTATACGCAGGTGGATGCCTGCGTATTTTTTTTGTGGCATTTGGTTTTAAGTATTAAATGAAATATTTCTGTACTTTTGCATCATCTATAAATTTACCATAAATATATTTTGAATACACTAATCGCTGCAGAAAATGTAGGTCATGCTTTTAATAACGAATGGCTTTTTAAAAACCTAACTTTAGGAATTTTAGAAGGTCAACGTGTTGCTCTTGTAGGAATAAATGGCACTGGAAAAAGTACTTTGTTGAAATTGTTGGCGGAAAGATTTTCACCATCTGAAGGAAAAATTGTAAAAAACAAAGGAACAAAAATTGGATTTTTAGATCAAGAACCAATTTTTAATGAAGAAGATTCGATTAGTGATTTTATATTTTCTTTAGATAACAAACAGCAGCAACTTATTAGGGAGTACGAAGAGATACTTGAAAATCCCAACCCAGACGAAAAAATATTAAATCGTCTTTATGAAGAATTAAGCGAACACAATGCTTGGGAATATGAACATGCGATTAAAACCATTCTTAGTAGAATGGGTATTAATCAATTAAAACAAAAAATTTCTACACTTTCAGGAGGACAAAGAAAACGATTGGCGTTGGCTAAATTATTAATAGAAGATCCTGAAGTATATGTGTTAGACGAGCCAACGAACCACTTAGATATAGATACGATAGAGTGGTTGGAAAAACTTTTAACCACAGGAAACAAAACTATTCTTTTGGTTACCCACGACAGATATTTTTTAGATAATGTTTGTAATAATATCGTTGAGTTGGACAAAGGAAAACTATACAACTACAATGGAAATTATGCTTTCTTTTTAGAAAAAAAATCAGAACGGGAGGCTTCTGAGGAGAGTACATTTCAAAAGAACAAAAACCTATTAAAGAAAGAATTGGAGTGGATGAGGCGCATGCCACAGGCTAGAACGGTGAAATCTCAGTCAAGAATCAATGCTTTTCATGATTTAAGCGAAAAAACGAAACAAAATTCTGACAATCAACAAGTTGTGTTAAATGTTAAGATGGCACGACAAGGAAATAAGATTTTAGAGCTTTCTAATATTACCCAGTCTTTTGAAGATAAAAACATCATTAAAAATTTCTCTTATGTATTTAAAAAGGGAGACAGAATTGGTTTAGCAGGAAAAAATGGAACAGGAAAATCTACGCTGCTTAATATTTTAACGGGAACATTAACGCCCGACAAAGGTGTGGTTGATAAGGGAGACACAACGGTTTTTGGATATTATAAACAAAACGGATTGGTGTTTAATGAAAAGGATAGGGTGATAGACGTAGTAAAAGCAGAGGCGGAATTTATAAAAATGGCCGATGGACAAACTCTTTCTGCGTCGGCATTACTTACCTTGTTTTTGTTTCCGCCAAAAAAGCAACATGGAATGGTTGAAAAGTTAAGCGGAGGAGAAAGAAAGCGATTGCATTTAATGAAAGTTTTGATTAAAAACCCAAACTTTTTAATATTAGATGAGCCCACCAACGATCTAGACTTAGACACCTTAAATGTTTTAGAGGAGTTTTTAGAAAATTATCCCGGCGTGTTGATGTTGGTTTCACACGATAGATATTTGTTAGATAAAATGAGTGACCAGCTTTTTATATTAGAAGGAGAGGGGCTTGTTAAAGTTTATAATGGAAATTATTCTGATTACAGACTTAGTTTAGAAACGCAAAAAGAAGAAGTTAAAATCAAACAAACAAAAGAAAGTGTAGTAGAAAAAAAAGATACACCTAAAACGAAGTTGTCTTTTAAAGAGAAAAAGGAGTTGGAAGACTTGAACAAGACAATAGAAGAGCAAGAAAAGCAGATTCAAGAACTAACCAAAAAGCTTTCTTTGCTTGATTCTGCCGACTATCAAGAACTAAAGTCGATTTCAGACGAAATAGAAAAAATCACAAACGAAAACAACACAGCCAGCCTAAGGTGGCTTGAGCTTTCAGAAAAAGAATAAATTTTGTTTGTTTCACGTGAAACGTCGAAACAAATAAAATAAAAAAACAACGTTTCACGTGAAACAAAAAAGATATGTTTAAAGAATACGACATTATTATTGTTGGCGCTGGGCACGCTGGTTGCGAGGCTGCCGCTGCTGCTGCAAATTTGGGTTCTAGCGTTTTGTTGATTACAATGAACATGGAAACCATTGCTCAAATGAGTTGTAACCCCGCTATGGGTGGGGTTGCAAAGGGTCAGATTGTGAGAGAGATCGATGCTATGGGGGGATATTCGGGGGTTATTAGTGACAAAACAACCATTCAGTTTAGAATGTTAAACTTGTCGAAAGGACCTGCCATGTGGAGTCCAAGGTCACAAAACGACAGAAAACGATTTGCGGAAGAGTGGCGTTTGGCGCTAGAGGGAATTTCAAATGTTGACTTTTGGCAGGATATGGTGTCTTCCTTGTTGATTAAAAACAACACGGTGGTAGGAGTGAAAACCAGCCTAGGAATAGAAATCAAATCAAAGGCTGTGGTGCTTACAAATGGAACTTTTTTAAATGGATTGATTCACATTGGAGATAAAAAGTTTGGTGGAGGAAGAACTGCCGAAAAGTCGGCAACTGGTTTAACAGAACAATTGGTTTCGCTTGGTTTCGAAGCTGGGCGAATGAAAACAGGAACGCCACCAAGAGTAGATGGAAGATCTTTGAATTATAGTTTGATGGAAGAACAGTGGGGAGACGAAAAGCCTGGAAGGTTTTCATACACAAACGTAGAAATTCCTAAACAACAAAAGTGTTGTTGGATTACCTATACAAACGACAAAGTACACGAAACACTTAAAGAAGGTTTTGAAAAATCTCCAATGTTTACAGGTAGAATCAAAG
>JAIEMU010000004.1 GCA_019751895.1 Sphingobacteriaceae bacterium
TTAATGTTGTATTGTGCGCATACCTTTTTCAGTTCGTCTTGGTAGTAATAAGAAATAGAACCTACAAAGTTAAAAGTACTGTTTTGGATATTTTCTTGACCGATGATATTGGTATCTACAAACTCTTGAAAGCCTTTTTGGAGCAATTTGACAATAAAAGGGTGGGTTTTGTGTTGAATCATAAATCGGCTAAAAGTAGCCAAGTAGCGATTGGGATAAGGTTTTTCGTATATGTTTTCTACAACCTCATCTTTATCTACGTGAAATTGATGGGCGAAGTCTTTTGCCAATTCTTCGGGCATAAAACCATAAAGGTATTGGGTTAAAATCTTTCTGCCAAACCAAGTGCCCGAACCTTCATCGCCCAATACATAGCCTAAGCCAAAGTTGCCTTGAACGACATTCTTGCCATCGTAATAAGAGATGTTAGAGCCTGTGCCAAGAATGCAGGTATAGCCTTTTTCTTTTCCGCAACTGGCATAAGCCGAACCAATTAAATCGTGTTCTACGCTGATGAAAGCATTTTTAAAAAACATTGACAGTCCATTGGAGATAATCTCGTGCTTGTCGGGGCTTGAACAACCTGAACCAAAAAAATAAACCTCCTTTACCTTGTCGGCATAGGCGAGAAGGTCTTCGTGGGTTGACAATACTGCTGCCACCTCATCAGAGTTTAGGAAATAAGGATTTAGTCCTTCGGTATTAAATTTTAGGGTTTGGTTGTCAGCAAAACCCATCCAATCGGTTTTGGTCGAACCGCTATCTGCTACTAATATCATTCGCCTAAAATAGTAAACTTATTCTAAATTCAAAGTTCCGCTAATCTGTTTTATCAGTATTTCGGAAAATTTTAATTGGAACAAAACTTCAATAGATCTTCTCTTTGCTTCCAAAGCATTGTTTTGGGCTTCCCGAAGTGAGATTGCGGCAACGCTTCCCAAATTAAATTTGTCGAGTGTGATGGCTAAGTTTTGTTTGGCAATTTCTACATTTTTGTTTTCAAGCGCCGAAAGCTGCAAAAAAGTTTGATAGTTTTGATAAGCGGTCAACAGGTTGGCACGCAAATCGTCTTTGGCTTTGTTTAAGTTCAGCTCCGCCGATTTGATATCAATTAGCGCATTGCGTTCTCTTTGTTTTTGCAAGAAACCATTAAAGATGGGCATCGATACCGTCAATCCATACGTAATTCCCGTAAATTCCATCTTTTGGTTAAAACCTGTTGGGTTGTTTACCTGACTGTAAGCATAACCACCATTTAGGTTTACCAAGGGATATTTCAAACCTTTGGCGGCCTTCGCCGATAGCTTGGCAATGTTAATGTCTAACAAGGCGGCTTGCAAGCTAGGGCTTAATTGTTCTGCCTCGCTTTCTATGGTTTTCAAATCTATGTTGGTGTCTATTTGTGTGTTTTCGTCCACCGTAAACTCTATTTCTTGGTTTCTTACCATCAACTTGTTGAGGTTTACCATTGCAATTTTGGCTTTGTTTCTTTGTTGAATGCAGATAGAAGTGTCGGTATTGAAATCTACTTGTGCCGCCAACACATCTAACTTAGAAGCCTTTCCGAGCATAAGCTTGGTGTCGGCCATTTGCAGTCTAAATCTTGAAATGCTCAATATACTGTCGCTTTCTTTGCTTAGTTTTTGTTGCATTGCCAATTGGTGATAGGCTGTAATGAGTTCTGCCACGCTATTGAGAATGGTTGCTTTGGCGTTTACATCGCCCAGTTTTTCCATTTCTTTCAAGCGTTGGTAATTGCTATACATTTGAAAACCATCAAACACGGTCCAGCCTAGGTTCAGTCCATAACCCATGTTGTAGTTTTCGGCACCGTTGATGGTTCTTTCTACCCCCATAGCCGAAACCAGAAAAGTGTTTTGTAGGCCGCCGCCTATATTTGCGGAGGTGTTTACGGTGGGTGCCATTTGCCATTTGCCGGCTTTTACATTGTTTTTGGCCACATCAATATTGTTTTTCGCCAATTTGATGTTGTAGTTGTTTAGTAAAGTAAGCCCAATGGCCTCTTGCAGACTAAGGTGGTTTTGGGCAAAGGCTTGTTGTATTAAACTAATGCATACAATAATTCCCGTTTTTAGTTTCATTTTGTTGTTTCTTGTGTTTTTTTAAACGTCTTTATCTTCGTGTGCCACGGCATCGTCAAGGTCTTTGTTTACTTTATGTTCTTTGCTCCATAGCGAATAAACGGCAGGAATCACAAACAGGGTAAGCACCAAAGAGAACAAAGTACCGCCAATAATTACCGTTCCCATGCTCATACGGCTTTTGGCGGCTGCGCCCAATGCCATGGCAATAGGCAAAGCCCCAATGGCAATCGCCAAGCTGGTCATTAAAATTGGGCGAAGGCGAGAAACCGATGCTTCTCTAATGGCTTCTTGCACAGACTTGCCTTGTTCTTTGAGTTGATTGGCAAACTCGACAATCAAAATACCGTTTTTTGTTACCAAACCAATCAACATAATCGTACCTATCTGACTAAAAATGTTCCAGCTTTGTCCGCAAAACCATAGGGATAAGAAGGCACCCGCCACCGCCATCGGTACGGTAAGGATAATGATAATCGGGTCTTTGAAACTTTCGAACTGCGCCGAAAGAATAAGGTAAACCAATAGCAAAGCCAAACCAAAGGCAAACATGGTATTGGAAGAACTTTCTTTAAAATCCCTCGATTCGCCACTTAGGTCGGTAGAGAAACTCTCGTCTAATACTTTTTTGCGTATTTTATCCATTGCATTGATGCCATCGGCAATACTTTTACCAGGCGCCAAGCCTGCCGACACGGTAGCGGCAATAAATCGATTGTTGCGAAACAATTGCGGTGGACTACTTTCCTCGGTGAGGTGCACCAAGTTGTCGAGTTGTATCAATTCGCCTTTGTTGTTGCGCACATAGATATTGCTCAAATCAACGGGAGCGGCTCGGTTGGCTTTCTCAAATTGCCCGATAACTTGGTATTGCTTTCCATTCATAAAGAAATACGAAAAACGTTGTCCGCTAAGTCCCAATTGCAAACTTTGAGCTACATCTACCACCGAAACGCCTACATTTTTAGCTTTTTCTCGGTCTATGGTTAGGTTTATCTCTGGTTTGTTAAACTTTAAGTTTACATCGCTAACGGTAAAAGTAGGGTCTTTGCTTACCTCTTCCATAAACAAAGGGATTTTTTCTCTCAGTTTACTAAAGTTTTGCGCTTGGATAATGTAGCTTACCGGCAAACCTCCTCTTCGCCCTGCGGAGATGGTGGGTTGTTGAATTACAAAAGCCTTGCCTTCGCTATGGTTTTTGGTCATTTGGGTAAGCTTGGCAGCCAATTCGCTTTGCGTGGCTTTTCTTTGGTCGGGGTCGGTAAAACCCATGCGCATAAACCCACTGTTGGACGCTCCTGAGCCAAAGCCCGGTGCGGTAACGGCAATTAATATTTTCTTTTCGGCAATAGAGTCTTTTATTTCCTTGCTCAATTGTTGTAAAAAAGCATCGGTATAGGTATAGGAAGCGCCTTCGGGCGTGCTTACCAAAAGGTTTACCGCACTACGGTCGTCTAAGGGAGCGGTTTCTTTGGGCAATAAATTCCAAAACAAAGCAATTAAGGCGATACAAACCCCAATAATAGGCGCCGACAACCATCTACGGTTTAAAAAAGAATTAAGATTGTGGGCATAGGTTTCGTTTAGCTTTACAAAGAAAGGCTCGGTAGCTAGATAAAACTTCGACTTCTGATGCCCTGTTTTCTTCATCAAATAGGCATTCAGCATCGGCGTAAGGGTAAGCGACACAAAGGCGGAGATAAGCACCGCCCCACCAATCACAATGCCAAACTCTCTAAACAGTCGCCCTACAAAACCTTCTAAGAAAACCACAGGCAAAAACACTGCCGCCAAGGTAATGGAGATAGAGATAACGGCAAAAAAGATTTCGTTTGAACCCTTAATGGCGGCCTCAAAAGGAGAGTAGCCTTCTTCTAGTTTTTTAAATATGTTTTCTGTTACCACAATGCCATCATCTACCACCAAACCCGTAGCCAACACAATGGCCAACAGGGTAAGCACATTGATAGAAAAACCAAAGATATACATGATAAAAAAGGTAAATACCAAGGAAACGGGAATGTCTATCAATGGGCGGATGGCAATGGCCCAATCTCTAAAAAATAGATAGATAATGATGATTACCAATACCAAGGCAATTAAAATCGTTTCGGCTACTTCGGTTACAGAACGTTTTACAAACACAGTGGTGTCTAAGCCCACATCTAGTTTAATGTCTTTGGGAACATTGCCTTTCAACTCCTCCAAACGTTTGTAAAACTCTTTGCTGATGTCTAAATAATTGGCACCAGGTTGCGGTTGTATCGCCACAGCTACCATGGGTTTGCCCGATTCACGGAGCATGGTTTCTTCGTTTTCGGCACCAATGGCAACACTTGCCACGTCTTTTAGTTTCACTACACTGCTGCCATTGTCGGCAATGATTAGGTTTTCAAACTCGGCTTCGCTGCTTAGCTTGCCCAAGGTTTTTACGGTGAGTTCGGTGTTCTGTCCTGTTATCTTGCCCGATGGGAGTTCTACATTTTCTTTGTCCAAGGCATTGACAAGGTCTTTGGCGGTCAATCCATAAGCCGCCAGTTTGTTGGGATTGATGGAGATACGCATCGCATATTTCTTTTGTCCCCAAATCTGTACCCCACTTACCCCAGGAATGGTTTGCAGCCTTTCGGCAATTACATTTTCGGCATAGTCGGTTAGTTGTATTTGGTTGCGCTTTTCGCTTTGTATGGTCATCGAGATGATGGCATCGGCATTGGCATCGGCCTTGCTTACAATGGGAATGCCGTCGATGTCTTTGGGCAGGTTGCGGGTAGCCTGACTTACTTTGTCTCTTACATCGTTGGCAGCGCTTTCGATGTCTTTTCCTAGGTTAAACTCAACGGTGATGTTGCTGCTTCCTTGGTTGCTTGAAGAGGAGATATTGCGAATACCATCGATACTGTTGATGGCTTTTTCCAAAGGTTCGGTTATCTGCGATTCGATAATGTCTGAATTGGCACCAGGGTAGGAGGTACGCACCGATACCACCGTAGGGTCGATAGAAGGATATTCACGAACACCTAGAAACTGATAACCAATAAACCCAAAAAGCAACAGCATTAAGTTCATCACAATCGCCAACACAGGGCGCTTGATACTGGTGGTTGAAATACTCATAAGGTTTAGTTATTGCTATTTAGGGTTACATTAAGCGGACTTTCGGGTTTCAATACCATCGCACCTGTGGTCAACACGGTATCGCCCACTTTCAATCCCTCCGATACCACAATTCTGCTGTCGCTGCGGTTGGTACTTTGTATGGGTACTTGTAGGGCTTTGCCGTTTTTACTGATAAACACGGTTTTGCCTTGCAACACTGGCACCACCGCCTCCGAAGGAATAAGTATTGCGTTTTTTTGCATTGCTAAGCTAATGCTCACCTTGGCAAACGAACCAGGCAACAACAATTGTTGCGCATTGGCAGCCAAGGCTTTTATTTTTAGTGTTCGGGTTTGGGTATTGATATTTGGCTCGATGGCAAAGATGCTTGCGCTGTACTTTTGGGTCGAACCCTCAATGCTAAAGTGTATGGTTTGGTTATTTTTTATCTGCGATGCATATTTCTCGGGAACTGAAAAAACTACTTTTACAGGGTTTACAGCTACCAAAGTAGCAATGGCGGTGCTAGGGTTTAGGTATTCGCCTACCGAAACATTGCGCAAACTTACCTTGCCACTAAAAGGCGCTCTTAATGTAGTTTTATCCAGCATCACCTGCACCAATTGGGTTTGCGCTTTTAAAAGGTTTAAATCGGCAAGTGCCACATCATACTCCTCGGCACTGATGGCGCTTTTTGCCAACAACAGTTTAGCCCTTTGTTCGGTAGTGGCCGATAGTTTTTCTTTTGTTTTGGCTTGTTGCAATTGTGCTTGTAGGTCTTTGTCGTTTATTTTCAACAATATCGCTCCTTTGCTTACAGCAGCCCCTTCTTTAAAATAAATGTTTTGAATTAAACCCGATGCCTCGCTGTGTAGCGTAACCATTTCGTTGGCCTCTATGCTGCCCGAAACCTCTATGTTTTCTTGATAGTTTTCGCCTTTTACAACAATAGCCGAAACATTAACAGGCTTTTCGTCGCCTTTGCCTTGTGGTTTACCGCCGCCTTTGCCACCGCTAAGTTTTTGATTGGCTTCAATTCTATAATAAACCAAATAGGCAACCAACAAAAGGGCAAAACCATAAATAAAGTATCTCTTTTTCATAAGTTTGTGTAGAGGAGTTAAATTTTCTTGTGGCAAATGTAGTTTTTTGTTTAATCTATTTCAACACCCTTTGTCAAATAGGTGTAAGATAAAAACCCTTATCCGTTGTATTAAGCGTAGCGGCATTACGGATGTATCATAAAATGTAGTTTGGGGTGGGGCTTGCCTCCGCCATTCTCGCTAGGTTCTCGTTGCAAATGAGCAGAAAAGAGTTTCTTTTCTCTAAAAAAGATCATCTTTTCTAAGGAAAAGACCGTCTTTTCTGTGAAAAAGAAAAGGGAAATTGACCAAAAGAACTTCTTTTCTGCTCAAAAGAAAAGGAAAACTGACTAAAAGAATGACCCACAAGGAAGGATTTAACTACGAAAGCTAACAAGCGATTAGACCCTTCGTTTCCTCAGGGTGACAAAACGGGATAAAATCTGTTTTTATCTGTTTCTTCCGTTCCATCTGCGTTCCTCAGCGCAATCAGCGTGCTACTTTATCAGTGTGAGAAAAGAAAAAAATCCGTGAGAATCCGTTTTTTTGTCTCATTCGTGTTCTATTTTATTCGTGTGTCTTCTGAAATTAGCATACTTTGAACACTAATTCTTACCTTAGCCAAAAAATAACAAAATAGAATGGGATCAGGATTTTTCGCTTTATTAGATGATATAGCAGCCATTATGGACGATGTGGCGGTGATGAGCAAATTAGCAACCAAAAAAACCGCAGGCATATTGGGCGACGACTTGGCTGTTAATGCCGAAAAAGCTTCGGGCTTTGTTTCCTCCCGAGAGTTGCCTGTGTTGTGGGCCATTGGCAAGGGCTCTATGGTTAACAAACTTATTATTTTGCCAATTGCCTTTGTCTTGAGTGCCTATTCGCCTTTGGCTATTAAAATTATATTGGTATTGGGCGGTTTGTATCTTGCCTACGAAGGCGCCGAAAAGATATACGAGTATTTTTTCCACCACGACCAGCCAAGCACCTCGCCCAGCACACAAGTAAATTTAACGGAAGAAGAAATACTTAACCTTGAGAAAACAAAGATAAAATCTGCTATCATCACCGACTTTATCCTCTCGGTAGAGATTGTGATTATTGCCTTAGGCACAGTGTTAGAAAAAAGTCTAAGCACCCAAATCATTGTGGTTTCTTTTGTTGCCCTTGTGGCTACCATTGGTGTGTATGGCATTGTTGCCCTCATTGTAAGAATGGACGACATGGGTTTTAAATTGATACAAATGAGTACCAAACACAACAACCGCTTGGCGCATACTTTAGGCACAATGTTGGTTAACGCCCTGCCAAAAGTCATTAAAAGTCTTGCTTTTATAGGCACTTTAGCTTTGGTAATGGTAGCCGGCGGCATCTTTGTGCACCAGATAGATTACCTTCATCATCTATTACCTATCCTTCCCGACGTATTAAAAGAAGTAATCTTTGGTTTAAGTTTTGGTTTCGTTATGTTCGTTTTGATACAAGGAATTAAAAAGGGAATCAATCAATTTAGGTAAGAAAGAAATTATTTCTCGTTTAGTTGATAAACCGCTTAAATTCATCTGGACATTTTTCCATAATTTTCGCTTTTGTGTAAGCTTATTTCAGAACAAGACAATGCTTCAGAATGATTACAGCTAGGTGCTAATGTAGAACAATCTAATTCTCATTTTCGTTTTGTGTTAAGCATTCTCTGCAATATTTGATATTTAGAATGTGTCCAATAATAATTAGAATTGCAAATAAATAGCCCGAATAATGCAACCATTCATACGTTTCTTGAAATAATGTAGAAAACAAAAATCCCCAAAACGAAACCCAAAGCAGTGTTGCGTTTTTAATATTTGTTACCTTTTCTGTTGCCTTGAAAATAGATGCAAAAGAAAGAATTAGAAACAGATATTTGAAAAATGGATTGGTGATAAACTCTGCACCAAATGCGATCAACAAAGGCGTAGCTAAGCAATGTACCAAACAAATTGACGAACTTAAAATACCGATTAGATCTGCTTTATTGATTTTAGTAGGATTCATTATTTTTGATTTTTTCTAGCCAGTTGATAATATTTGAATGGTGTTGTTCGTCATAAAGAGAAATAAATTTTTGAGTTTCTGCATTTTTATGGTCTTTATAAACTGCCAACCGCTTTTCTGCAAAATCCGTTGTTGGATTTATTTTACACGCATTTACAATGCAGTTTGTCCAATCGTTAAATGTTTGTGGTATCATTTTAAAAATAGATTTACAATAATGCAACATTGTTGCAAATGTAAACATTATTGTTAGTATTGCAATAATGATTTTAAAAAACATTGCTACACCTTAGTTTATTAATCAACATTGCTCAACTGCTTGGCGTCAACGAATTTGCTGCGAGGTTTATGTTTGCAACTGTACCCTTTTGGTGATAACACCAACAAAAGCGCAAATCATATAAAAACGGCGAATAGATTTTAAAATATTTTTATATCTTGGCGCCAATTTTTTTCTTACAGGTAGGCTAAAATATATGATAATAAAGGCAAAGCAAGCACTAAATTTATTTTTATTTAAAATAATAATATAATGAACCACAAATTTTCTTCTATTTTTTTAGCGTTCTTCTTGATGCTGGGTATAACTTATACCACAAACGCACAAACCATCACCTCTTTTTCTCCAGCCAGTGGGTCGGTAGGTACTTTGGTTACGTTTATAGGAACCAACTTGAGCAATCCAACTGCGGTAAGCATTGGAGGCAAATCGGCAATTGTTATTTCTAGTAGTTCTACACAAGTAGTAGCCATGGTGATGCCAGGGGCAACTACAGGCGCATTAAGCATTAGCACATCGGGTGGTACAGCAAATGCTTCGGGTAGCTTTACGGTAGTAAGTAGTAAAGCGCCTAACGCCCAACAAGGAAATAAACTAGTGGATGCCGGTGCAATAGGCAATGCACAACAAGGTTGGTCGGTAGCTGTTAGTGCTGATGGCAATACAGCGATAGTGGCTGGTAGGGCAGATGATAGTGCTAAAGGAGCAGCATGGATATGGGTGCGCACAGCCGGTACTTGGGTACAACAAGGAAATAAACTAGTGGGTAATGATGTAGTAGGTGGTGCAAATCAAGGCAACTCAGTATCTATTAGTGCAGATGGCAATACAGCGATAGTGGGAGGTAATGTAGATGATAGTAATAAAGGAGCGGCATGGATATATGTACGCACAGGTACTACTTGGGCACAACAAGGGCCTAAACTAGTGGGTACCGGAGCAGTAGGTAATGACTTGTCCTAAAATAGGTTTACACAAAAAAGTGTAAAGATGAGGGAAAAAAGTAAATCCATTTTAGGACAAAGAA
>JAIEMU010000064.1 GCA_019751895.1 Sphingobacteriaceae bacterium
CAGCAATTTTACTTGTCATCATTAATTTAAGTCAGTTAGGGTGGATTTTGTATCTCAAATTTGTACGAAAAGAAAAAAATATTTCAATAGAAGACGATAGAGATTTTGAAATTACAACAGATATGAAAGCTGTTTTGGATGAACGCATGCAGGAAGAAGAAAACACTTATTTATCTTCTCAAGATTCTATCCACCAACTCAATAAAAAGTATGGCGTATAAAATCATCGTTTCGCCTCGTGTTCAAAAAGAAATAGAAAATGCGATTGATTACTATGCTCTATACGATTCCAATGCCCCTGTAAATTTTATATCTGCGCTCAAAGAAGCTTTGTTACATTAGAAAATAGCCCCTTTTACAGTATAAGATATAAAGATTGCGTGCTATAAAGATTAAAAAATTTCCTTACTCTTTGCACTTTATTGTCAATGAAGATAACAATAGGGTTCGTGTACTTTTTTGTTTTCATAACAAAAGAAACCCTAACAAAAGACCAACGGTCTGAACTTCAAAACACCTCAACGCTATGGATTTTTTTTAAAAACTATTTCTCATTGCTAAGTTGAATCTACAGTTAAATTATTTTTTAAAAAAATAAAATCTTAAATTGTAAGTTGTATTTTTACGCTCAATGAGCGCAAACATTATAAAAGACATCAAAGCTAGAAAGTTTAAGCCCTTGTATCTATTACATGGTGAAGAACCTTACTACATAGATAAAATTCTTCATGAATTGGAGGAATCGGTGCTTAGCGAAGCCGAACGAGGTTTCAATCAAACGGTTTTGTATGGTAAAGACACGGATATGGCAACGATTTTGAACGTCGCTAGGCGCTATCCGATGATGGCTGAATATCAAGTGGTGATTGTGAAAGAAGCCCAAGATTTGAAATGGGGAAAAGATGAAGGGAATAGTAAAGAAGCTGAAATGGCGCTTAACTATTTCGAAAAACCTTTAAAAAGCACTATTCTAGTTTTAGCATACAAATATGGAACTTTTGATAAGCGAAAAAAAATATACAAAGCCATAGATAAAAACGGGACTGTTTTTCAATCTGATTTAAAAAGAGATTACGAAATTACCAAATGGATAGAGGAATACGTTAGCAATCACGGGTATAAAATTGCACCTCAAGCCGCAGGCTTAATGGCAGAATATTTAGGCAACGATTTATCTAAAATAGCCAATGAGGTGGAAAAATTAACCTTAAATGTAGCGAAAGAAACGGTTATCAATACCGATCATATTCAACAAAATATTGGCATTAGTAAAGATTTTAATGTGTTTGAGCTGCAAAAAGCAATTGTTAGTCGCAATGCTTTAAAATGCAATCAAATTGTCAATTATTTTGCCGACAATCCTAAGTCTCACCCAATGGTGATGGTGATTGCAAATTTAAACAGCTATTTTACTAAAATTTTAAAATACCATTATTTGCAAAATAAAGCCGATGCCGCTAAAGAATTGGGTGTACATCCATTTTTTGTAAAAGATTATGAAGCAGCAGCTAGGGTTTATCACGTGAATAAGGTTTTTCAAATTATCGCTTTGTTGAGGGAGTATGATTTGAAAAGCAAAGGTGTAAATAGCACCGGCAATGTGAGCGATGGTGATTTGATGAAGGAAATGTTATACCGAATGATACACTAATAATTAAACGGATGTTACAAGGATTAAGAAGCACGATTTATCATGTAAATGATATTAAAGAAGCAAAAAAATGGTACCAAAATGTATTTGGTATCGAACCTTATTTTGATGAAGATTTTTATGTAGGTTACAATATTGGCGGTTATGAGTTGGGTTTACATCCTGATGGTACAGAATACAGCGAAGGAAACCATTCAATTACTTATTGGGGAGTGGCTGATATTCGTTCATCATTTGAGCATTTGGAGAAGTTAGGGGTAAGGATTCATGCGCAACCAGTAGATGTGGGCGGTGGTATTTTGATGGGAAGCATAGCCGACCCATTTGGAAACGTGATTGGTTTAATAGAAAATCCAAACTTTAAAATAACGTAAAAATGAAATATTGGTTAGTAAAAAGTGAACCTTTTAAGTACAGTTGGCAACAATTTAATGCCGATGGGCGTACTTTTTGGGATGGTGTAAGAAATTATCAAGCGAGGAATAATTTAAAAGAAATGCAGGAAGGCGACTTGGTTTTGTTTTACCATAGCAACGAAGGAAAGTGCGTTGTGGGGATAGCTAAGGTAGTAAAATCTTTTTATCAAGACCCAACTACTGAGGATACGAATTGGGTAGTGGTAGATTTAGTGCCTTTTAAAACGTTGAATAAGCCCGTTACTTTGGCGCAAATTAAAGCTGAAGAGAGTTTGCAAGATATTTCTTTAATCAAACAAGGCCGTTTGTCGGTGATGCCTTTGAGGGGAAGTGATTTTGATAAGATATTAGAAATGGCGGAGTAATCTCCGCCATTTTGGTTTAAGCAAATAACGCTTTTAGTTCTGTAGCATCGCTAGCTTTCATTCTACCTGCCAATACCAAACGCAATTGTCGGCGGCGCAATGCACCATCAAATAGTTTAATCTCCAATTCAGTTTCAGGAATTAACTCAGGCACAGGTATGGTGCGTCCACTTTGGTCTATCGCTACAAAAGTATAATAGGCTTCATTGCTTTTTTCTTTACTTCCTGACGGAATATTTTGTGCCCAAACCACCAAATGTACTTCAACTGAAGTGTTGAAAGAACGGGTAACTTTTGCTTCAATAGTGATTACATCACCCAATTTGATGGAATGTCTGAACGATACATTATCTACTGAGGCAGTTACCACAATACGATTGCAATGTTTTTGAGCTGAGATAGCTGCTGCAATGTCCATCCAGTGCAACAGTCTGCCACCCATCAAATTATTTAATGGATTGGTGTCGTTTGGCAATACCAATTCATTCATAATCGTAAACGATTCGCTGGCTTTTTTTGATTTTATGCTCATTTTTTTATTTGTTAATGGTGTTGAAAAATGTGTGTCCAATTAATGTTTCCCATCTATTTCCGGGCTTTTTGTAGTAAATAAATATTTGGTAGGTATTTCCCGTTTCGAAATAAGACCCTTCGAAAATTGTGTTGTTTATTTTTTTCTTGTCCTCACTTGCCCAAACATATTTGTAATCGTAAAGTCCTTGTTTTAACAAAAGATTGGTTTGGTATGTTTTTTTGATTGGATTGTATTTTAATTTATTTTCTTCATTCAATTGAAAATTATTGAACCGACCTACCACATAAATATGACCATTGTCAATGTTTATTGGAGATTTGAAATTAAAAATAACCTTTGCATAATCGGCTTGAAAGTTATTGTTATTGGCGTCTCTTGTGCGAATAAAAAAGTTCCCATCTTCGTCAATTTGAGCGGAGTAAGTAGTCTTGTTAAGGCTTTGGTCTTGTAACAGATGTACCGTGTTAATGCTGTCTCTTACAATTAATTCTACATTATCTCCTCTAAATCTCAAACTTCTAATGTCAAACTTTCGGTATTCATTTCCACCTAAAAACTCTGTCGTGTCAAAAGCATCGTAAATCAAACTATTAGGTTTGATTTTATTTGGTTTTTTTAGGGTTTGAAAGCTTTTTGGACTGTAATTTTGAAGCAGTACAATTTTAAGGTCAATAAAAGGATTTTGAATAAATTGAGTGTTCGAAATACTGAAATTTATTTTTTGTTTGTTGTTAAATACCTCAACATTTTGACTCGGTGCATTTTCAGCAGCGACAAGCACTTTACTTTCGGTAACATAAAAACGCTGGGTGAAAGCAGTTTTTTTTCGGTCTCTATCCTCGTAAACAATGATAATGTAATTACCTGCTATTCTAGGTTTTATTTGATTATTGGGTAATAATAATTCGTAGTGGGTGTAGTTTTGAATGGTGTTGGAAGATAATTGATAGTTTACAATTTCATCTTCTTGAAAATTATCTAAATAGTCGGACGCATATAAATTAGACGATTTCCATTCCGAATTGCAATGTTCGATGGTGTACCAATAATTTTTAAAACCAGGTTTTAAATCATCAAATGACAGTAAAATCTGATCGCTACTGCCTAAAGTATAAATTGGAATCGATTGTTCTTTTTGGGTGTTATAGCATTGTACGGTTTTGATGTGTTGAAAATTTGTTCTATTTTCATATACAGAATCTGCATTTTGCGCAAAACAAAATTGAGTAAAACAAAGAAAAATGAATATGATTTTTTTTAACATAAATTTAACCGCCTAATTCCATAATTTCTGAAGCCAATTTTTCCCAATCTTTTTGTAGGTTATCTAAATTGTTTTTAGCATCTAGATATTTTTTGTTGCTGTCGCTCAATTTTTTAACGTCAGAATATACTTCTTCTTTTGCAAGTTCGGTTTCTAAATTTTTTATTTCAGTTTCTAAATCAGCGATTTGAAGTTCAATTTTTTTCAATTGATCATTCAGCTTTTTTAACTGCTGTGCCGCATTTGGTGTAGCCACTACGGGCTCTTCTTTTACTTTCTTTTCCTCTTGTTTTACAGGGATAGGTTTTGATGCAGGAATAACTCTTTTGCTATTCCACTCCTCATATTCGGCATACGTTCCTGGGTATTCTTTAATTTTTTCTTCCTCAATAAACCAAATTTTGTTGGCTACATTGTCTAAAAAATACCTATCGTGAGAAACCGAAATAAAAGTTCCTTCAAATTGTTGCAAAGCTTGGATTAAGATATTTACAGATTGTATATCCAAGTGATTGGTCGGCTCATCAAGAATTAAAAAGTTAGAATCCGTTGTTAATGATTTTGCCAAAGCAACTCTTGATTTTTCACCTCCTGAAAGCACTTTTATTTTTTTAAAAACATCATCGCCTGTAAATAAAAAGCATCCTAAAATTGAACGCAATTCGGTGTCTGAATGCTTTGGTGCAAAGGATTGGAGTTCTTCTAAAATCGTGTTTTCTAGGTGTAAAGATTCTAATTGATGCTGTGCGAAAAATGTAGTTGTCACATTGTGACCAGTTTCGCAAGTGCCTTCCGCTTTTTCCGTTCCTGCTATAATTCTCAGTAAAGTAGATTTCCCTTTTCCGTTGGCACCAATCAAAGCTATTTTGTCACCTTTTTCAATCACCCCTTCGGCATCTTTTAAAATTGGAACATTAGGGTAACTTTTGGTCACATTTTCAATTCTAATTACGTGTCTTCCTGAAGCTTTTGTGAATTTGAAACTGAAATTCACGGTTGGATTGTCGTCATCTACATCATCTACACGTTCCATTTTATCTAGCGCTTTCATTCTCGATTGCGCCATTTTTGCTTTACTTGCTTTGGCTTTAAAACGTTCAATTAAGCGTTCTTCTTGCTTTATTTTGGCTTGTTGGTTTTTAAATTCTCCTTTTTGAATTTCACTTCTAAGGGCTTTTTCTTCTAAGTAAAAAGTGTAATTTCCTGCATAAGAAGTCAACTTTCCTTTTCTCGACTCTACAATACGATTTACAATTTTATCTAAGAAATATCTATCGTGAGACACAATTACAATCGCACCTTCAAATGCCGCTAAATACGTTTCTAACCATTTGATGGAAGGTAAATCCATGTGGTTGGTGGGCTCATCGAGCAATAAAATATCAGGTGTTTGAAGTAATATTTTAGCCAACATCACACGCATACGCCACCCTCCCGAAAAAGTATTCAATGGTCGAGATTGGTCGGCGGTACTAAATCCTAAACCTGCTAAAATCTCGTTTGCTCTATATTCGATACTATAACCATCTAAAGCTTCAAATTCTTGTTGCTTGTCGCTTAGTTTATTTAAAACTTCTTCACTATAATCAGTTTCTATTTTTTTTAACAAAACCTCTATTTCGTCGTGCAATTGATTTTGACGTTCAAAAGCCTCCATCGCCACGTGTAAAATCGTGTGATGTGATTCGTATGAAAGTAAATCTTGGTTTAAATAGCCAATTTTCAGGTCTTTAGACATCGATATGCTGCCCGAGCTCGGTGCATAGTCACCCACAATTAGTTTAAGTAAAGTGGATTTTCCCGTTCCATTTGCGCCAATTAAACCCACTCTGTCGCCAGGTTTGATGTGCCAATTTGCTTCGTCGTACAAGGCTCTCGAGCCAATTAAAAAAGATAAGTCGTTTATAGAAATCATAATTGCGCCAAAAGTACGAATTTTAGCGCTCAAAAAATAATTTTAAGGCTTCTCAAAAAATAATAAAAAAATATAGGTAAATAATTAATCTTCTCCCTTGCATAGTAAAAAATAATTGCTATTTTTGCAACCTTGAATTAAATTAAAGGTCGAGTGGCCGAGTGGCTAGGCAGAGGTCTGCAAAACCTTGTACAGCGGTTCGAATCCGCTCTCGACCTCATTTTATTAAAAAACAAAAGAATTTTAAAAACGAAAGAAATCATGGCAGTTACAAGATTAAAAAGAAAAGATAGAAAAAATAAAACAACTTCACGTTTAGAAGTTAAATTTTTAAAAGGAGCTACGAACATTGAAAAAGGTAGTCGTTCTTTACAATCTAAAACAGATCAATTGGCAAAAAACAATGCTTTATTAGCTAAATTAGTAGCTTCAGCATAGTTTTTCTGTAAAAATTATTTTTTTTAAAAGGCATTTCAAATATTTTTTTGAAATGCCTTTTTTATTGTCTTTATTTTTAGCGAATTGCTTTGCAAATTCTACGGATAATTGATGGTCCTTGGTAAATAAATCCTGTATAAAGCTGTATTAAACTTGCTCCTGCGGCTATTTTTTCTTTAGCATCTTCTGCGCTATTGATTCCACCAACGCCTATAATTGGAAATGCAGCATTTGATTTTTGGTGTAAATAACGTATCACCTCTGTTGATCTTTTGCGAAGCGGTTTTCCACTCAAGCCACCAGCTTCGCTGCAAAGTTTTGCATCACTTTTTAAATCATTTTTATTGATGGTGGTGTTTGTTGCAATCACGCCTGCGATTTTGGTTTCCATCACAATTTCTATCACATCGTCTAGTTGCTCATCAGTCAAATCAGGTGCGATTTTCAATAAAATTGGTTTTTGAACTTCTTTTTTTTGATTGATTTCTTGAAGCGTGTTTAATATCTTTTTTAAAGGCTCTTTTTCTTGCAAATCTCGTAAACCTGGTGTGTTTGGCGAACTTACATTGACTACAAAATAATCAACCAAAGGGTTTAGTTTTTCAAAACAAATGATATAATCGTTTACAGCATCTTCATTTGGTGTGTTTTTGTTTTTGCCGATATTGCCACCAATCACAATGGAAACATTTTTTGCCCTAAGTTTTTGAAGTTCAAGAACCAAAAAATCAACGCCTTTGTTATTGAAACCCATTCGGTTAATTAATGCTTCATCTTCTTTTAATCGAAACATTCTTGGTTTGTCGTTTCCAGGTTGTGCCAATGGCGTAACCGTACCAACTTCTATAAAGCCAAATCCTAAACTGCTCAAAGCTTCGATATACTCTCCGTTTTTGTCAAATCCTGCAGCTAAACCTACAGGATTTTTAAAGTCAATGCCAAACACTTTTCGTTTTAAATTGGCATCTTCGATGCCGAAGCTTTTCTCTAAAATATTCCTTCCAAAAGGGATATTTTTATGGATAAATTTTAGGTTATTCATCACAAAGTGATGAATATTTTCTGGGTTAAACAGAAAAAAAATAGGTTTTATTATAGGATACATGTACAAATATAAAAACCATTTTGTGATTCATCTTAAATTGTGAATATAATTTTATTGTGAATATAATTTTTAAAATGACTATTTTTGTTTTTAATGAATTATAAAAACAGATAGAATGAAAAAAATACTTACTTTATTTTTAGCAGTAACATTATTAGGTTTGTCGTCTTGCCAAAAAGACACCATCATTAACCAAACTACGCCAAATCGTACTATTGTAGTAGATATACGACCAGATCAATGGGTTTTAAGTAGTAATGGACTTACTTATTCTGCGGATTTAAAAATTCGTGAAATTGATGCTTTTCATATACAAAATGAAGGCACTTTGGTTTACATGTCGTATGAACCAGTAGGAGGTTCAGCTACGGGTTACCAGCAATTGCCTTTTGTGTACGATGTAGATGCTTTTAGTTATAGCGTATATCCAGGAGGTCTTTCTGTTGATATTCAAAGTTTAGATTATCAAGCTACTACACCTATGAAACCTGTTAAGCTTATTCGATTTAAAATTGTGTTGGTAGCAGCGGTTAATGTAACCTAAAACGCCAGATTTAAAATTCTATAAAACGATCAATGTTCAATTGAACTTGGTCGTTTTTTTTATAGCTATTATTTAGTTGCAACGCATTTATTCGTATTCCTTCGCAGTTGATGGTCAACTCGTCGTAAAAGCCTTTAAAGAATACATTTTCAATTTCAAATTTTTTACCTAGCCAATTGTTCTTTACACTTACCCATTGTGGGTAAAAGGCAATTTTATTGGCATTGGTTTTAATGCCAATTTGTGTAGCTTCTTGTTTGGTTAATACGTTTGCATTGCCCAATAATTTGGCAGTATATGGTGTATTTGGTTCATTATAAACCTTTTTTATGGTGTCGATTTGAAGGAGTGTACCATTTCTTAAAACCAAAATTTTATCTCCAAGCAACAATCCATCGGCGGGATCGTGAGAAACCAAAACAATGGAAATGCCCATTTCTGAAATTAAATTTTTTAAATCATTACGAAGTTGGTTTTTCAACAAGCTATCTAATTGACTAAATGGCTCGTCTAATAGTAAAATTTCGGTGTCACAAACCAAAGCTTTAGCAATGGCTACACGTTGTTGTTCGCCGCCACTTAGTTCTGTTATTTTTTTATCTTTTAGCGAAACAATTTGCAAACGCTCCATTATTTGCATTGTTTTTTCCTGCTTGTGTTTGATATCGGTATTGGGCAGCATGGCAGCAATGTTGTCGTACACTTTGGCGTAAATATTTAATGAAAAATCTTGGGTAACCATTTTCATTTTTTTGTGTCCAGGAATTAACTGCTCGTTTGGACCTTTTATTTTTTCGTTTTGGAATATAATTTCACCAGCATCCGTTTGCAATAAGCCATAAATAGATTTCAATAAAGTAGATTTTCCGCTTCCACTTTCACCAATGATAGCTAGAAATTCATTTTCATAGAGGTCAAATGAAATGTCTTGTATGCCCGAATTTTTATTTTCTTGATACTGTTTGCTTAGATTTTTTACACTTAGAATTGCTTTTTTCACTTGACAAAGGTAATTCATTTACTAATATTTACTGCAAAAAAAATCGGCTTATCTTTTTTGGATAAGCCGATTTTGCAAAAGCATTAATCGTTTAATTTAAGCCCAATGTAATGCCAAAAGACATTGTTTTTAAGCCTTTTTGTGGTGCACTATCAAATAAATCGCTGGCATTGTAT
>JAIEMU010000183.1 GCA_019751895.1 Sphingobacteriaceae bacterium
TGTGGCAAGTAGCTCCTTTTGGCGTTACCTTGATTAATAAAGTATCTTGATCGCAATCGATTTGCATATTCTCTACAAATAAAAAATTACCACTGGTTTCTCCTTTGGTCCATAATCTATTTTTGCTACGAGAAAAGAAAACTACTTTGCCTTCTTGTTTCGTTTTTTCATACGCTTCGGCGTTCATGTAGCCCAACATCAACACTTCAAGGGTTTGATTGTCTTGTACAATTACGGGCAATAACCCATTTCCTTTTTCAAAATCTATTTTCATATTCTTACGGCAATGTTGTTGTTTTTAAGTTCTAATTTAAGTTCAGGAATTTTCACTTCTCCGAAGTGAAATATCGAGGCGGCTAAAGCTGCGTCCACCTTTGCGGTTTCAAACACTTCTGTAAAGTGTTGAATATTTCCTGCGCCACCTGATGCGATAATAGGAATGTTGATTTGTGCATTTATTTTTGCTAATAATTTACAATCGAAGCCTTTTTTTGTACCATCAAAATCCATTGAGGTCAGGAGTATTTCGCCTGCACCCATTTCTTCAGCTTGTTTTATCCAATTTTCGGTTTCTAAATCGGTTGCCAATCTCCCTCCGTTGAGGTGAACGATGTTTTTGTTGTTTATTTCCTTGCTGTCAACTGCCAAAACCACGAATTGTTTGCCAAAAGTATTCGCCAAATCTTCAATTAATTTCGGATTTTTTACGGCTGCCGAGTTGATACTAATTTTATCTGCACCTGCATTGAGCAACGCATCGGCATCTTCGATAGACGAAATGCCACCACCAATGGTGAATGGAATATTGAGTTGCAAAGCCACTGCTTTTACCATTTCTAAGGTCGTTTTTCGTTTTTCGTTCGTCGCACTAATGTCTAAAAAAACCAATTCATCGGCGCCTTGTTGGGCGTATTGCCAAGCCAATTCAACAGGGTTTCCTGCGTCGATGAGGTTCACAAAATTGACTCCTTTTACCGTTCTGCCATCTTTTACATCCAAACAAGGGATAATTCTTTTACTTAACATTTTATAAAGTAGTGATCGCTTTTAAATTCCATTTTTTGATTTCCTCAATGCTAATTTTATTTTCATAAATGGCTTTTCCTACCACTACACTGCGAATGTTGAGTTGAGATAACTCTTCGATATCTTGCATACTGCTCACCCCACCCGAGGCAATGAGTTTGATAAATGGCGAGTGGTCGAGCAATTTTTTGTACAAATCCACAGCTGTTCCGCCCAATTTGCCATCTTTGCTGATGTCGGTGCACAGAAAACGAAAGAAGCCCAATGCCAAACATTTGTCAATGTAATCAATGAGTTTGATAGGCGAACTTTCCATCCAACCTGAATATTTAATTACCTCGTCCAACACATCAATAGCAATGACAATGCGGTTGGCAAGGTCATCTTTTTTAGAAAACGCTAAACTCAAATCGGATAAAAAATCAGGATTGGTGATGGCTTGCGTACCTACAATTACACGGTGAACGCCTGCATCGAGCAAGTTTTTTACCTGTTCAATGGTTCTAATCCCGCCACCATATTGCACCTTCATGTCTGTTTTTTTTATAATATCGAACAGTTTTTCTTGGTTGCTAAAATCGCCTTTTGCACCATTGAGGTCAATGATGTGGATGAAATCGGTTTCGTTTGAACGGTATTTTTCAATCATCTCTTCAATCGAAAAATTGTATTCTGTTTTTTGGTTGTAATTACCTTCGGATAATCGAACTACTTTTCCGTCTAAAATGTCAATGGCAGGAATGATATACATCGTTTTTGGTTTTTTAAATTTGTGAAAAATTTTTCAATAATTGTTCGCCAGCTATTCCCGATTTTTCGGGATGAAACTGAACGCCATAAAAATTGTCTTTTTGTATTGCCGCCGAGAAAGACAACCCATAATTAGCTTTTGCAATGCTGTATTTTTCGCTTTGTTCGATGTAGTAAGAATGCACAAAGTAAAATTGTGTTTCTGTTTTTATACCTTCAAACAAAGGATTTGAATTGAAATAAATTTCGTTCCAACCCATGTGCGGAATTTTAATGCCTAATTTTTTATCAAATAGAAGTGTTTTTAGTGGAAATATGTTTAGCAAATTGCAATTTCCCTCTTCCGAACTTTGGGTGAGTAGCTGCATGCCTACACAAATGCCTAAAACAGGTTTGGTAGTTTTTTTGATGTCTTCAACCAACATTGATTCTTGTAATTTTTGCATCGCAAGACCAGCATGTCCCACACCGGGAATGATAAGATGGCTATACAAATCTATTTCTTCGGGTTTGTTTATCATCCCAAAAGCAATATTTTGTCGGTTGAGCGCCGCAGTGAGCGAAAAAATATTTCCTGCGCCGTAGTTGATAATGCCTATCATTTTTATAACAATCCTTTGGTGCTAGGTAAAATTAATTTTTCGGGGTCTCTTTTCAAAGCCATTTTTATGGCTTTGGCAAATGCTTTGAAGATAGATTCTATTTTATGGTGTTCATTTTCGCCACTTGCGACAATGTTTAGGTTGCATTTTGCAGCATCGCTAAAAGATTTGAAAAAATGAAATACCATTTCGGTTGGCATGTCGCCAACTTTTTCTCGTTTAAATTTCACGTCCCATTCTATCCAATTTCTACCGCCAAAATCGAGTGCTACTTGTGCTAAACAATCGTCCATAGGCAAGCAAAAACCATATCTTTCTAATCCCAATTTGTTGCCAATCGCTTTTGCAAAACATTCGCCAAGGGTAATGCCGGTGTCTTCAATGGTGTGATGCTCGTCGATGTGTAAATCGCCTTTGGCAATGATATTTAAGTCAATTTGACCATGTTTGGCAATTTGTTCCAACATGTGGTTGAAAAAATTTAAACCTGTTTCGATGTTGGCTTTTCCATTTCCATCTAAGTTAATTTCGATTTGAATATCCGTTTCATTTGTTTTGCGGTGTAGGGTGCTTTTTCTGCCACCAGCTTTTAATAAGGCATATATTTCTGCCCAATCTTTGGTTTCGAGGGCAATGACCTGTTGCAAGGTATCTATTTTTTCTAAGTTTTCGGCAATGCCCAAACCATCATCGTTTCGGAGATAAATGGCTTTGGCTTGAAGATTTTTTGCTAAAATTACATCATTTAGTCGGTCGCCAATCACGAAAGAGTTTTTTAAATCGTAGCTACCGTCCATATATTTGCTGAGCAATGCTGTTCCTGGTTTGCGGGTAGGAGCTTGGTCTTTGGCAAAGGTGCGGTCGATGATGACTTCCGAAAATTTCACACCTTCATTTTTAAAAGTATTTAGGATGAAATTGTGTACCGGCCAAAAATTTTCTTCAGGATGCGAGGCTGTTCCCAAGCCATCTTGATTGCTTACCATCACCAATTCATAATCCAATTCGGTGGCAATTTTGCTCAAATAGTATAACGCTTTTGGATAAAAAATCAATTTTTGAAAGCTGTCTATTTGTTGGTCTTCGGGTTCTAAAATCAAAGTCCCATCTCGGTCGATGAACAATACTTTTTTCATGTTTATATACTTTGTAAGGCTTGGATTAAAAATTCGTTTTCTTGTTTTGTGCCGACGGTAATGCGGAGGCAATTATCGCACAAAGTAACTTTTGAGCGGTCTCTTACCACAATTCCTTTTTGGGTCAATTGCTCGTAAACTTGTTCCGCATTTTGTATTTCAAACAGAATGAAATTCGCATCCGAAGGATATACCTTAATTGAAGTGGGTAATTTACTTAGTTCAAGGCTTAATTTATCACGCTCCAAGACCGTTTCTTTTGTCCATTGATTTACTTGTGTTATGTTTTTGAGCGCCTCAAAAGCCAAATCTTGTGTAGCTTGATTGATGTTGTAAGGAGGTTTTATTTTATTTAGAATGTCGATGATTTTCATAGAGGCAAAAGCCATGCCTAAACGCAAAGCTGCCAATCCCCAAGCTTTAGAAAAGGTTTGTAAGACTACTAAATTGCCGTATTCGGTAAGTTCTTGAATAAAACTTCGTTGTCTTGAATAATTGATGTAGGCTTCATCCACCACTACAATTCCTTTGAAATTGGTTAAAATTGTTTCGATATCGCTGCGGTCTATCGAATTTCCTGTAGGGTTGTTAGGCGAACAAATGAAAATCAATTTGGTGTTTTTGTCGATGGTTTCAGCGATTTTTTCTAAATCGAGTTGGAAATTGGCCAATAAATTTACTTTTCGTATTTCCACATCGTTGATATTTGCCGACACTTCGTACATGCCGTAGGTAGGCGGCAGAATAATCACATTGTCTATCCCAGGGTTGCAAAAAGCACGAATTAATAGGTCGATAGCTTCGTCGCTGCCATTGCCCAAAAAAGTATTTTCGATAGGCACACCTTTAATTTTGCTGATGGCATCTTTCAAATCCAATTGCAAAGGATCGGGATAGCGGTTGTAATTGGCTGGCAAAGGCGAACCAAAACTATTCTCGTTGGCATCTAAAAACAAGGTCGCTTCGCCTTTAAATTCGTGTCTTGCGGTAGAATAAGGCTTTAAATTTTTTATATTTTCTCTTTGTAAATCGTTGATATCCATTTTATGATCGTCTTATGGTAATTGCATTTTTGTGTGCGTCTAGTCCTTCGGCTTGTGCCAAAGTTTCAACAGTGGAGGCGATATTGTTCAAACCTTTTTGATTAAGTTGTTGGAAGGTTATTTTTTTGATAAAAGTATCTACCGAAACTCCTGAATAAGATTTGGCATAGCCGCTGGTGGGCAAAGTATGATTCGTTCCAGAGGCATAATCGCCAGCGCTTTCGGGCGTAAGATTACCCAAAAACACAGAGCCAGCGTTGATAATGTTGGGCAATAGCGGTTCGAAATTTTCTATTGCCAAAATCAAGTGTTCTGGGGCATATTGGTTGCTAAATTCGAGCGCTTGGTTGATATTTTGGGTAAGCATGCAATACGAATTTTGGATTGCTAAAGTAGCAATTTCTTTTCTAGGTAGCGTTGCCAATTGCTTTTCAATTTCGCTTTGCGTGGCTTTTATGATTTCCTCAGAATTGGAGACTAAAATCACTTGACTATCGGCACCATGCTCAGCTTGAGCCAACATATCAGCGGCTATAAAAGCAGGTTTTGCGGTTTTGTCAGCAATGATGAGTACCTCGGATGGTCCTGCGGGCATATCAATAGCGACTAAACTTTGTAATTGTTTTTTTGCTTCGGTTACATATCTGTTGCCAGGACCAAAAATTTTATATACTTGCGGAATGCTTTCGGTGCCATATGCCATAGCGGCAATGGCTTGTGAACCTCCAGTAAGGTATATTTTATCAATGTTTAGCAAGGTAGCTACATAGGCAATATAACAGTTGATGGCACCATCTTTTTGCGGTGGCGTGCAAACTACAATATCTTTGCAACCAGCTATTTGAGCAGGAATACCCAACATTAAAAAGGTGCTAGGCAAAACCGCCGAACCGCCAGGAATGTATAAACCTACTTTTTCGATGGCTCTATTTTCTCGCCAACAGCTAACGCCTTCCATGGTTTCTATTTTGGCTTCCGTTTTTAGCTGCGCCAAATGAAACTTGTGAATGTTTTTGTAGGCAATGTCGATGGCTTCTTTTCCCGATTGGGGAATGTTTGCTGCCAATTTTGCAATGCTTTCCTGATTGATGCAAAGTGATGTTAAAGTCACCTTGTCGAAATTTTGGCTAAAAGAAAACAATGCTTTGTCGGCTTGTGTTTTTACTTCCTCGATGATGAGGCTTACTTTTTGACTAATACTTGCATCATCGGCTAGGCTGCGGTTGCAAAGTTTTGTTTTTTGACTTTCGCTAAGCTGGTCTAAATTGTAGGTTTTCATGGGGTTAAGCAATTATTTTTTCAACGGGCATGACCACTATTCCTTCCGCACCTGCGGCTTTCAAGGCATTTATTTTTTCCCAAAAATCTTGTTCCTCAATCACCGAGTGAACGGCTACCCATTCTGATTCGAACAAAGGCACAATGGTAGGGCTTTTTACGCCTGGCAATAAACCGATAATTTTTTCTAAGTTTTTACGTTGAATGTTCAAGACCACATATTTGGTATTTTTGGCTCTCAATACCGATTGGATGCGTTGCAATAGCTCCATTACATTGCTATTGGTTTCGATGTTTTTGTTGCCAATCAAAACAGCTTCTGACTGCATTACTTCTACAAATGGTTTTAATCCGTTGCTTTTGAGCGTACCTCCTGTAGAAACGATGTCTAAAATGGCATCGCTTAAACCCAATCCTGGACCAATTTCTACTGAACCTGAAATGTTGCGAATTTGTGCTGAAATTTTGTTTTTAAACAGGTATTCACCCAATATGTTGGGGTAGGAGGTGGCGATGGCTTTCCCGTTTAAGTCGCTAATTTGCGCTATGTTACTGTCAACAGGAACGGCAATTTTTAGACTGCATTTGCCAAAACCCAGTTTTTGCAAATAACTTACCTGCGCATTGGTTTCTTGGATAATGTTTTCACCTACAATGCCCAAATCGGCGATGCCATCTTGCACATACTCAGGAATGTCGTCGTCACGAAGAAATAAAATTTCGAGTGGGAAATTGGTTACGCTAGATATCAGCGAACTCTTGTAGTTTTCGAACGATAGGCCACAGTTTTTTAAAATCTCTACAGATTTTTCATTCAGCCTACCCGATTTTTGGATAGCAATTTTTAAAGTTTTCAAGGTTATGAAATTTTAGGATAAAAGGAAATACAATTTTTTTTTAAAACACAGGCAATCAACAAAGGCTTTTAAGCGCAATGATGGGGATGATGCAGATGATGGTGTTTTAAAATTGTATTCATGTTGGGTGTTGTTGATAGTTCAACAAACGAGTGATGCAAATATAGAAATGAAATTTTATAAAACAAGTTTTTTGTTTTATAAAAAAAATAGTTCAAACTAAACGGCTTGATTTTTTTGTAAAAACCAAGCCGTCAGGACTATAAAAAATGAAAAAAAAATTACTTATTTGATTTCTGTAATGAACTTTTCGTTAAAGTTTCTTACTTTTTTCTGGTTTACCAACCAATCATTTTCAGCATCTCTATACCCTAATGGTAATAAAAGAGTACTTTTTAAACCTTGTTTGTCTAGCTCCAACAAAGCATCTAAAGCGGCCATGTCAAATCCCTCCATTGGCGTAGCATCTACTTTAAGTTCGGCAGCAGCTAAAATAGCAGCGGTAAAAGCAATGTACGATTGTTTACTTGCATGGTGGTGGTTTTCAACCGCTGTTTTTTGGCTATACATTCCCCACAAACGGGTTTTGTAATCCTCAAAATTGCTTGCAGGTACGCCTCTTTGTTCGGCTGTAAAAGCGAACATTTCGTCAATACGCTCAAGGCTATAATTGTCCCAAGCTGCAAAAACTAGTAAATGTGAACAATCGGTTACCATACTTTGATCGAAAGCAATTGGTCTAATTTTAGCTTTTAATTCAGGGTTGGTAATCACAAATACTTTAAAAGGTTGTAAACCCGAACTAGTAGGTGCTAAACGAGCGGCTTCTAAAATGTAGTCAACTTTTTCTTGAGGAACACTTGTTCCATTCATTTTTTTTGTGGCGTAGCGCCATTGCATTGTTTCTATTAAACTCATGATTTTATTTTTTAAAAATTGTTGTTATTGTTTGATAGCATCCCAACTGGTTTGCCATGCTTTGGTTAAAGTTTCGTTGCAAATTTCAGTTTGATTTTCTTGCTTCATATTCATCAAAAACGAAAGTGGATAGATTGAATAGGCGTATAATAAATAATCTGAAATAGGTTTTATTGTATTGTTTTTCCTTCCTTTTTCCCACAATGTTAATAAGGGCTGTAGGTGTATCAGGCCTGCCATTCTTACGCATTTGGTTACAATTGGGGTGCTGTCGCATTGCGCTAAAAAAACAGATTCAGCTACTTGATTGAGTTTATATTGAGCAATGTTGTGCCAAATCAGTTTAAAACCTTCATACACACCCATACTTTCGCTATATCCTTCAAATGCACTTTTGCCAAAGTCCTCCTTCAACGAAAGATACAATTGGTTGGTTAAATCTTGCTTGTTTTCAAAATACAAATAAATCGTTGCTGGAGATACATTTGCCAATTTTGCGATTTTCCCCATTGGGGCATCGTGAAAACCATTGTCGTTGATTAACGACAGGGTGGCTTTTAAAAGGGCGATTTTTTTCTCTTCTGTTTTTAAACGCATTTGTTTTGTAAAGTCTGTTTTGCTTTGCGAAAACAAAAGTAGAATAATTTTATAAACGAACGTTCATTCATTTATGATTTTGTTAAATTAAAACAAACGGATGACAAATACAGGGCGTAATCAAGCTGAGATTTTTAATATTGAAAAAATCTGACAATAGCAGTTATTTATAATTAGTATAAATAATATTTTTTGATACCTTTGTGTAATTTAAAATTAATCTTAATAAGAATAAATAAAAAAGGAATGAAGAAAATATTTTTTTTAATTGCCGTTTTAGCACAATTTGAAGTGTATGGACAAGCCTTAAAAGTGGATACTGTAAAAGTTAGACAGTTGGAAAACGTGAGTATAATTGGCGAACGCATGAAAAAACCTATTGGTGGTGGGCAATTTATTTCGAAAAAGAAATTAGAAAAATTCAATCAAAGTAATGTAAATAATGTGTTGAGAATGATACCTGGGGTGAATGTGCGAGATGAGGAAGGTTTTGGATTGAGACCTAACATTGGGTTGAGAGGAACGGCGGTAAACCGAAGCTCGAAAATCACCTTGATGGAAGATGGGATTTTGATTGCGCCAGCACCTTACGCCGATCCATCGGCTTATTATTTCC
This sequence comes from Sphingobacteriaceae bacterium, assembly GCA_019751895.1. Taxonomy (GTDB): domain Bacteria; phylum Bacteroidota; class Bacteroidia; order Sphingobacteriales; family Sphingobacteriaceae; genus Pedobacter. Next base: position 8,824 of record JAIEMU010000183.1, read on the forward strand.
CTACGTTTTCACGTATGCAAGGGGTGGAGGTGTTGAAAGGGAGCAGCCAAATCAAACACGGACCTTATACCATAGGCGGCGCAGTAAATTTAATTTCTACCAGCATTCCCGATAGTCTTAAAGGCTTTGCACAAGTAGCTTACGGCAGTTTTAATACCAATCAACAAAGGATTTGGTTGGGCAATAAAGCGAAAAACATTTCCTATGTTTTTGAACTTAATAGGTTGGCGAGTGATGGTTTTAAAGAATTGGAAAACGGAAGCAACACAGGTTTTGATAGACGAGATGTGATGGCAAAAATTAGATGGCAAAGCGATGAAAGCAGCAAAGTAAAACAATACCTAACTTTGAAACTTTTAAGCACCACCGAAGATAGCAATGAAACTTATTTGGGTTTAACCTATAATGATTATCAACTCAATCCGCTAAAACGCTATGCCGTTACCCAAAAAGATTATTTGGATATGAAACATACGCATTTGTCGCTTAGTCACCACATTGCACCGATAGCGGGTTTGCAAATTAATACGGTAGCTTATTATTCGGATACGTATAGAGATTG
>JAIEMU010000179.1 GCA_019751895.1 Sphingobacteriaceae bacterium
CCCCACCCTGTAGTGACTGTACGTACGTATACGTCCATTTTCAATTATGCAAAATATAATGGCTTACAACAAACACAATGGACCACAAAAAAATTTAATTTTTAATCTTATTACAATGTTTCTACCTACATCGTCTGTAAAATATCTAAATCGGTTCATATAATCTCGATATTTGACATTAAACAGGTTGTAAATACTACCGCCAAAGATAATAGGTTTATTTATAAAATGCAACTCTGTTGCAAAATTTAGATTACTTAAAAAATATGCTGGTGGTGGGGGTAAGTAATCGTCTGAATGACTAGGAACAAAGGTTTGTTTGGCTACATACACAAAATTTGCAGATAGATAGCTGTTTTTTGTGTTGGGTTTAAAATACCATGCAATTTCTTGGTCTATTTGTGGCGCTGGCATTTGTTGCAACCATGTGTTGGCTTCCAAATTTCGAGGCAAAAGGATACTTGCTTTCATTTTATAAGCCAAAGCGGCACTAAAATGGGTGCCGAAATTCAAGTCTGCGCCTGTTAATAATGCGTTGGCTTGTTGAAACTTAAAAGTAGGGTAAGCACCCCGCAAAGTAAGGGTAGGTGGTACAATGGGAACTAGGTTTATAAAATTTTGAACGTAATTTGAATAAACGGTTGCCTCTATTTGCGTGTTTTTATTCCATTCGTAATTTAATTGGGTAGTATATTTAAAGCCTTTTTCACTTTTTAAGTTCACATCTCCAATTTCAAAGTTGGCGGTGCCGTGGTGCACACCGTTTACATACAATTCGTTTACATTGGGCGGTCGCCAAGACAATGAAAAGTTATTTTGCCAATTGAATTTTTGGTTTGGCAAATAGTTTATCGCAAATGAAGAGGAAACATTATTGAAATTTCTTGTCGTTTTTGAGTTCAATTCATTTTGATTCCTAAAAACTTCAAGATTTCGATAATCGTATCTCAAACCTGCTTCAAAATATAAATTGTTTTGCTTCCATTTTTCGATGGCATACAGCCCCACAAGCATAGCCGTATAATTTGGGATAAAAAAACGACTGCCACTCCAAATATTTTCCTGTCTTTGTAAGGAAGTGCCGATTTGAAAACTTGCATTTGTAGCATAATTATTTTTATAATCCACATCGGCAATGGTGGTTCCAATGTTTAAATCCAATTCTGGACTATCGTTTATCAATGCCCGATCATATTCTTTTCGTATGTTTTCTTGATGCGACAAAACTAGGTTTAATTGCTGTCCTTGCGCAAGCTCTTGGCTTAGTTTTGCTTTCAATAAATAATGCGATGCCTGTTGTCGTGGACGGCCTATTTCATAGGTGAAAGCATCGATATTAAACAATGGTTTTTCGTTTTTTATGGCTGTTTCCAAGTCGGTAAGGTTGCCAATATGCGCTCCCCAAAATATACCGAGCGAAGTATTGAAGGCACTGAAAAATAGCTCAGCTTTTGTTTTGGGTTTTTGAAAGCCTAAATGAAATGAATAATTTAATTCCTTCAACCCTGTGTTGTGTAGCCAATAATCGGGTGTACGGGCGTTGCCGCCTTGCTTATAAGTAAGATGCGAGCGCCACGACCAAGGGCTGTTTGGCTTGCCGCCGTGTTCCACTATTGCATTTATCAAATTCATTCTATTGTTGGACGAATAAATGTTGTTGATTTCGGTGTGAAAGCCCTCGCTAATGGCTAAACTTTTAGGCTCTACCAAAACCGCTCCGCCAATAGCATCCGAGCCATATTTTAAAGCACCTGCACCTTTAATAACCGACAAGTTGCCTGCCAATAAAGGGTCTATTTCTGGAGCATGGTCGGCTCCCCATTGTTGTCCCTCTTGTCTTACGCCGTTGTTCAGTATCAGCACTCTTTGACTATGCAGTCCATGCACTACGGGTTTGAATATTGTGCTTCCCGTTTGCAATACATTTACGCCATTTATCTGTTTTAGCATTTCGCCCAAGGTGCTGCCTTTAGTTTTTTCCAATTCGTTGGCATTTAAACTCGATTTTATTGAATTTATATCCTTTGTAGATTGGGCGTTGATCACCACTTCGTTTAATTGTTGCTCGATATGCGTTAAACGTATATTTTTATTGAAAGTATCTTCGCTTATAATTACATTTATTTCCATCGGACTACAGCCGATGTGGCTTATTTTCAATCGGTAGCTGCCTGCACATAATTTATTGAACTTATAAACACCCGATTTGTTGCTTACCGCTATTTTATTTTCGTTTATCAATACCAAAGTAGCGTTTGGCAATACTTTGTTGGTCGCCTCGTCGATAATAACGCCACTTAAACGCAAATTACACCCTTGCGCTTTTGCTTTTTCACCGCCAATACTCAATAAAAAAAATAATAAAATAAAAAACAAAAAGCTTTGTTTAATCTTGAAATCTTTTTCCATTATTTATGCGCATTGTGGACAAAGCCCCATCACCGTAAAATTCATTTCTTTTACTACATAGCCCGCAGGCATTTGGAATTTTGGTGCTACATCGTTCAAACAAACTACGATTTTGCAGTTTTCACAACTAAAATGTACATGGTTGTGTTCGTGAACGTGAACATGCTCGCATTTTTGGCAAGATGCAAATTTTAAAACGCCATCTACATTCACAATCTTGTGTACAATATCATCGTTTACCAAACGTTCCAAAACACGGTAAACAGTTACTCTATCGCACAAGCCGTTTAATCGATTTAAGATCTCTACATGCGAAAGCGCAACCGTAGATTCTTGTATTAGCCTCTGTATTTCGGTAGAAGCAACCGTTTTTCTTGAAGTTTTCATATATCGCAACAAAGTTGCAAACAATTCAATTAAATAAAGAATGGTTTTTGAAATTTTTATTTTAGGTAGGGGAGAATGTCTTGTCCTGAAATAGATTTACTCTTCTATCCGTATAATTTCGCAGGGCTATATGGATTTCAAATAAACAGTAGTTTCCGACTACGTTAGAGCTTTTCCCTTCTTGCCCTCGTTTGGAACAAGAATGGCGTTTGTAACGCCTTTTTCTAAAAGCCGTGGTTCGTGTCTTCACGAAACACCTTTGGTATATTTTTCCGATACCGTACAAAAAAAATGCCAGCAATTTTATTGCCAGCATTTAAAATCTATATTCAAAAACAAGTCTTCGGTTTTAAATTTTATAATTTCTAAAAAAGCTATTGATTTTCATTTGCAAAACACCTAAAAACGCTTCTCTAAAGATACGTGTACTCATTTTTGAAGTGCCTTCGGTGCGGTCGGTAAATATAATAGGTACTTCAACTACGTTAAAACCATATTTGATGGCTGTAAATTTCATTTCAATTTGAAAAGCATAGCCCACAAATTTGATTTTCTGCATCGGAATGGTTTGCAATACCTTTTTTCGGTAGCATTTGAACCCAGCAGTTGCGTCTTGTATCGTGATACGGGTAATCAATCGAACATACATGGAGGCAAAATAACTCATCAATACCCTTCCGATAGGCCAATTTACTACATTTACCCCATTTACGTATCTTGAGCCAATGGCAAGGTCGGCGCCTGCTAGACAAGCGTTTTTTAATTTAATTAAATCCTCAGGATTGTGCGAAAAATCGGCATCCATCTCAAAAATATATTCGTATGGATGATTTAAAGCCCATTTAAAACCATGAATATAGGCAGTGCCTAGTCCCAATTTGCCTTTTCGCTCTTCAATAAATAGCTTGCCTTCAAATTGTGGTTGAAGATTTTTTACAATCTCTGCCGTTCCATCAGGTGAGCCGTCGTCGATAATTAAAATATGAAAATCTTGTTCCAAAGAAAACACCTTTCGAATAATTTTTTCGATGTTTTCTTTTTCGTTATAGGTAGGAATGATTATTAAACTATCGCTCACTGTGTTTTTGGGTAAAAAGAAGGGTTTATAATTGGCGTTTGAATTTTGCTCAAACGCCTTTAATTTTATTTAAAGATTAGCTTACACCGTGCATCCATTTTTTTAATAAAGGATTGAGCACAAACATTGCCAAGCCTGCAAAAACAGGAATGATGGCAAAAATAGCAAAAAACACAGCAATTGAATAGTTTGAGCTGATGTAATCAATCATGCCACCGGTTTCGCCAGCCAGCCAATTTCCTATTGCAGTGCAGGTAAACCAAAAACCAAACATTAAACCCACCAATTTGGCAGGTGCCAATTTACTTACATAAGACAAACCTACCGGTGAAACGCACAATTCGCCAATAGAATGGAATAAATAGGCGAAAACAAGCCAAAAAATACTCACTTGAGCGGTTGTTGCACCCTTTGCGATGCCTGTACTTGCGTAGGCTAAGCCTGCAAAGCCGATACCTAAAAATATCAATCCAAATCCAAATTTTATTCCGCCGCTTGGGTTAAATTTTGTTTCCCATAATTTGGAGAAAAAAGGTGCTAAGGTGATAATAAAGAAGGCGTTAAGTGTGCCAAACCAAGAAACGGTTACTTCGGTGTTGATGTCTGAAAATTCTCTGTCGATTTTCCATATTGCTAAGCCCCAAATAATCAAAAAACTTAGCGCAGTACACAAAATGGTGATGGGGTGTTTTTTAAATATTTGCTTTGCTAAGCCTACCAGCACCACCGTTACGGCAATTAATGGAAATAAAGTAAATAATAAAGCGTCTGTCCATTTAAACAATAAACCCGAACCGCCTGTAAGTTTTCTTAACGTATAATCTTTGGCAAAAATAGCCATTGAACCACCTGCTTGTTCAAACAACATCCAAAAGAAAATGGTGAAAAGCGATAAAATAACAATTACCCACAAACGTTGTATTTCTATTTTTTTAGATGTTGTATTTTGGGTAGGGGTGGTGGTTTCTATGCTTGTTTTCTTTTCAGCTTTTTTACCCAACACACCAAATATTTTTTGAGCAAAATAAAACTGTAAAGTGCCAAAAAACATAAATAAACCTGCTAAACCAAAACCTAAATGCCAGCCAATTTTTTCGCCAAGGTATCCGCAAAACAACATTCCTAAGAAAGAACCTGCATTTATTCCCATATAAAAAATGGTATAAGCGGCGTCTTTTTTCTTGTTCACACTACTTGGATAAAGTTGGCCTACCATTGAAGAAATGTTTGGTTTGAACAAACCGTTTCCTAAAATCATCAACAATAAACCTAAAAAGAAAAAGTTTTTATCAAAACCCTCCATCGCCATCGAGGCATGGCCCATCACCATGATTAAACCGCCCAAAATAATCGCTTTTTTATAGCCTGTTAACCTGTCGGCTATCAGTCCGCCAACGATGGGCGTTAAATAAATTAAGCCGGTGTACCAACCATAAAGCTTTAAAGCCTCTGGTCTTGTCCATTGCCAACCACCTTTTTCAATTTCTGTGATTAAAAATATGGTCAACAGCGAGCGCATTCCATAATAACTAAATCTTTCCCACATTTCGGTAAAGAAAAGGATAAATAAACCTACGGGATGGCTAATTAATCGGGTGGTTTCTACACCGTTTGAAGTTAAGTGCTGGTCTAAAACTTGGTCTTCGTTTATTGTTGTTGTTTCAGTAGTCATATTTTTTTAAAATAAATACATAAGGTTTTAATGATTGGAATCATCAAAATAAATTAATTAGTTTTTCTTGTCTAATACAGGTTTTTTGAGTTTCGGATTTTCAAATTCATTAATCGCTCCCTCAATTTCATTATTAAGGATAATGTTTTCAATGAATTTCAATTTGTTTTCGGCAGTTATTTTATAACCATCAAAACTTCCATCCGAAACATAAAAAGCATAGTTTCCCTTTTTAGATTCGTCCACAGGCGCTAAATGATCAAACACAATCGTTTGAATTAAAGGGTCGTATTGCAAAGTCATTGCGTTTTGTTTGTTGTATTCAAACACAATTCTATTTTTTTTACTGCTGATATTGTTTTCTGAAAAGATATTTTTACCAAACAAAGCTTCGTTTTTATCAAACCAAAGCACATCAATTACCTTTTTGCTCGTAATTTCGTTGCTTCCTTTCCAGCCCACAAGAATGTAGTTGTTGTTTAGCGGAATAATGTCGTAATATTTTGCACCAAGCCAGTTTTTATTAGAAACAATGCTCTGCTCGTCTTTCGAATTGTTGCCATTATCCAATAAAGGGAATAATTTCAAACTTCCATCTTCGGTAGCCATTTGGATGCAGCCATAAAATCGATACGAATGATCACTTAATTGCAAATACCACGTAAAAATTTTTATTTTTTTGTCACTCGATTTCAATACACTGATTTTGTATGCCGTGTCAAGTTCTAAATCATTATCAAAAGAGTTTTCGTTTTTCAGCTTTGCAACCAATTTTTTGATGAATTCGGCATTTGCCAAAATTTTTTGTTCATCTTTTTGAATGTCCAAGCTATCTACTTTTTTTAAACTGTCTTGCAAGTCAAACGTAGATTGCCCCACAGCGTTAAAAACAGCGAAAAGTAAGATGAAACTAAAAAGAAATTTAATTTTATTGAGCATAAATTTAATCCAAACGTTCAATTACCAAAGCACTTGCTCCGCCACCGCCATTGCAAATACCTGCAACGCCAATTTTGCCATTGTTTTGTTGTAAAACAGAAAGTAAAGTAACCACAATACGTGCCCCCGATGCGCCAAGTGGATGCCCAAGAGATACAGCGCCGCCATTTACATTTACTTTTGAGGGATTAAGATTTAGAATTTGATTGTTTGCCAACGAAACCACCGAAAACGCTTCGTTAATTTCAAAAAAATCAACGTCTTCAATTTTCTTTCCTGCTTTTGCCAATGCCAAAGGAATTGCTTTTGCTGGTGCGGTAGTAAACCATTCTGGGCTTTGTTGCGCATCCGAATAAGCTAAAATTTTCGCCAATGGCTTTAAATTTAATTCCTTTGCTTTTTCAGCACTCATCAATACCAAGGCAGCAGCACCATCATTTAAGGTAGAGGCATTGGCCGCCGTTACCGTTCCGTCTTTCTTAAATACAGGTTTTAAGCCTTTTATTTTATCAAACTTTACAGCAAATGGTTCTTCGTCTTTGTTGATGTATTGAATTTCGCCTTTTCTGTCTTTTATCTCCACAGCCACAATTTCTGAATCAAATTTCCCTTCAGCTTGTGCCTTTTGTGAGCGTTGGTACGATTCAATCGCAAAATCATCTTGCGCTTCTCTGCTAATTTTGCAATCCGAAGCACAAAGTTCTGCCGCCGAACCCATGTGGTAATCATTATAAACGTCCCAAAGTCCGTCTTTTACCAAGCCATCTATAATTTGTCCGTTGCCCAGTCGGTATCCATTTCTTGCTTTATCAAGATAATAAGGCACATTGCTCATACTTTCCATGCCACCCGCAACAATAATTTCCGCATCGCCCAATGCAATGCTTTGCGCTGCCAACATTATCGCTTTCGTGCCCGAAGCACATACTTTATTTATAGTAGTAGCAGGCAAATCGCCTAATTCTGCAAATTTCGCCGCCTGTGTAGCAGGTGCCTGACCTACATTGGCAGATAAAACATTGCCCATATAAACTTCATTCACTAAATTTGAAGCTAAGTTTATGTTTTTTAAGGCAGCTTTTATAACAATTCCGCCCAATTGACTAGCACTTAAACTTGCCAAACTTCCTCCAAAACTTCCTATCGGAGTTCTTATAGCCGATACAATTACAACTTCTTTCATGCTTTTTAGGTTTTAAATCCTCGCAAAGGTAAAAAAAGGAATGCATTTTTCTTAAACTAATCCGCAATCAAATCTAGCTTCGTTTTTTATTAAACGTTTTTTGCTTGGAAATGTGTTATTTTTGACCCCGAAAACTATCAATTATTATAGATATGATGAATCAAAACAATCCCCCAATGAATAACCGTCGTAAATATTCGCCAAGTATCAAATATTTTATGATGATTCTATCTATTTTAATTATCACCTTGTTTTTACCCAAAAAAGGAAGGTTTCAATATGAATTTAAAAAAGGTGATGTTTGGATGGACCCCGATTTTTTCTCGCCTACAACCTTTTCTATTTTAAAATCCAACCATCAATTGAATGAAGAAAAGAAAGATATACTCTCGGATTTTATACCCATCTATAAAATGGATGAAGCGGTGTTTCAAACCGAATTAAAACTTTTTTTGAGTGAATTTGATGCCAAATGCGATTTACAAAACATAAATCAACAAAAACAAATGTTAGCAATCAAAACAAAAATCTCAGATTGCTTGCAACATATTTATCAAAAAGGGATTATCAACGCTAAAATCAAAAAAAATGAAGATGAAATAAAACTCATTAATAATAATGTTGTAGAAAAATTTAATGTAAATGAGTTTTTTAATACAAATTCTGCGCTGATCTATTTTCAAAAAAACTGCAAAAATGAAAACCCTAACCTTGTAGCGATTGCAAATAGCATGGCTAAAAAATATTTGAAAGAAAATATTAAATTCGATGTAAACGCTACCTCAACTCTTCAGAAAAACCAACTCAGCGATTTGTCTAAAACTAGGGGAGTGGTGCTAAACGGAGAATTAATTGTAGGTAAAAATAATGTGATTGATGAAGAGATTTACCAAAAATTACTTTCCTATAAAACAATTTACGAATCAAATTTCAATAAATCGGGAGATTGGAAGGTTTTGTATCTAGGTCAATTGTTATTAGTTAGTTTCATCATATTTCTCCTAATGACTTTTTTATACATGTTCAGGAAAGACATTTTTACCAACGAAAAACAAATTACTTTACTATTGTTAGTCACCATTTCAATGCTTTTGGCGCTTACCTACGCCATAAAACTAAATCTCAATAGTCTATATTACATTCCTTTTTGTATCGTTCCAATTATCATAAGAATACTATTTGATACACGTTTGGCGCTTTATTTACACTTATTAGTGATTTTAATTTCAGGCTTCTTTGTGCCAAATAGCTTCGAATTTGTTTTCTTTCAAATCACTTCGGGTATGATTGCCATTTATAGCATCAGAAGTCTGGTAAAAAGAGAACAATTATTTATTACCGCTTTCTATATATTGCTATCTTATTTCGTTTCCTTCACAGGAATTGAATTGTTGCACGAAGGCGCATTTTCAAAAATCGATTGGGTAAAATTCATTCCTTTTGTATTTAGTGTTTTGCTGTCGCTTTTAGCTTATCCTTTAATTTATGGCTTCGAACGCCTTTTCGGTATCACATCCGATATATCTTTAATGGAACTAACAAATACAAATAATCCTTTGTTAAGAGAATTAGCTTTCAAAGCACCGGGAACTTTTCAACATTCCATGCAAGTCGCTAATTTAGCCGAAGCAGCCATATTTAATATCGGTGGAAATACACTCTTAGTTAGGGCAGGGGCTTTGTACCACGATATCGGA
>JAIEMU010000157.1 GCA_019751895.1 Sphingobacteriaceae bacterium
GACGAAGTAAGAAGAAAGTTTTTTGGTACACTTTACAACACCTATGCTTTCTTTGCTTTGTATGCCAATATTGATGGTTTTGAGGTTGATTTAGACAAACAAAGCCCAATTGCACAGCGTTGTGAATTGGACCGTTGGATACTTTCTTTGTTGCAAAACCTAATTGCCGAAGTGGACGAGGGCTACAACAGCTACGAACCTACCAAAGCCGCCAGAGCGATACAGCTTTTTGTGGATGAACACCTTAGCAATTGGTACATTAGATTAAGTCGCCGCCGCTTTTGGAAAGGCGAAATGACCGACGACAAACGTGCTGCCTACGAAACGCTTTATACTTGTTTAAATACCGTAGCCCAATTGATGTCGCCTGTTGCGCCTTTCTTTGCCGATTGGTTGTACATTAACCTAAACATCACCAACAAAAACGCTCAACAGTCGGTGCACCTTACCCTTTGGGAACAAGAAAATACCGCTTTGTTGGACGAGGAACTGAACGAACGCATGAAATTGGCGCAAGAAATTTCTTCGCTTGTGTTATCCCTTCGTAAAAAGTCGAGTATCAACGTAAGACAACCTTTGGCAAAAATTTTGATTCCAGTGTTAGATGCTGATTTTCAATCTAAAGTAGAATTGGTGAAAGACCTTATTCTATCCGAAACAAACGTAAAAAACATTGATTTTATTGATGATACTTCGGGATTAATCAAAAAGAAAATCAAACCAAACTTCAAATCTTTGGGTGCCAAAGTGGGCAAAGACATGAAAATGGTGGCGGATGTTATCAATGGACTTACACAAGAACAATTGGCGGCTTTTGAAAAAACAGGCGAATTAAACATTCCAAACACGAATTATGTGGTTTTGTTGTCGGATGTAGAAATCATCGCCGAAGACATTCCAGGTTGGTTGGTTACCAATTTAGGTCGCTTAACGGTGGCTTTGGATGTAACCATTGATGAAGCGCTGAAGCAAGAGGGAGTGGCGAGAGAACTTATCAATAGAATACAAAACTTGCGCAAGGAGCTTAATTTTGACGTTACCGACCGCATTGAGGTTTGTTTACAAAAGGATAATCTAATAATCAACGCAGTTGAAAACTACAAAGCCTATATTTGCGCCGAAGTTTTGGCAAACGACATTTCGCTTGTTGAAAATCTAACTACCGAAAACAAAATAAACATCAACGAAACAGAATTTAACATTACCATTAAAAAGAATTAATTTTTTATGAGCACCACAAAAACACATTACTCAGACACCGATTTACAAGAATTTAAAACGGTTATTTTAGGTAAATTAAGTCTAGCAAAATCCGAATTAAGCGATTTAGTTTCGTCGTTGGCAAGTAGCAATAAGAGTGATACCTCTGACACCTCAAGCGCCTATACAGCCTTAGATGATGGAGCGGCTACAATGGAAAAAGAACAAATCAATCAATTGGCGGCTCGTCAAAAAAAGTTTATAGATAATTTAGAGGCAGCGTTAGTTCGTATCGAAAACAAAACCTATGGCATTTGCCGAGAAACAGGAAAACTAATCCAAAAAGAAAGGCTTTTAGCGGTTCCTCACGCCACATTAAGTATGGAAGCTAAATTGAAACAACATTAAAAATGAAGGGATACAAAAAACCTTTAATTATTATTTTTTTAGTGCTTATTGCCGACCAAGCCTTAAAAATATGGGTTAAAAACAATTTTTTTTGGGGTGAAGAATTAAAAATAGTAGGCAATTGGTTTATTCTGCACTATACCGAAAACAACGGAATGGCATTTGGTATGGAGTTTGGCGGCGAAATTGGCAAACTTATTTTGTCTATTTTTAGAATTATCGCCGTTGCAGGTATCGGATATGGTTTGCACTATTTAATTCAACATAAATACCACAGGGGATTGATTGCCGCAATTGCGCTCATCTTTGCAGGTGCTTTAGGCAACATCATCGACTCGGTATTTTATGGAAAAATATACGGCTACGAAAGTCTTTTTCACGGTCGTGTGGTAGATATGCTTTATTTTCCTTTGGTTGAAACACATTTTCCTTCTTGGTCGCCAATTTGGGCTGGCGAAGAGTTGGTGTTTTTTAGACCTGTGTTTAATCTAGCTGACGCCGCCATTTCGGTGGGTGTAGCGATTATTTTAATTTTTCAAAAGAAATATTTTAAAGAAGATACGTTAGAAAACTTAAATGTCAACAACGAAATAACCGAAGATTAACTTTTATACAAATCATCATGAAAAAACTAATTATTATTGCCATAAGTGCTTTTTTAAGCATCAACACCTTTGCTCAGCAAATCGACTTGCGTAAAAAAATTAGCGTAAGCGGAACCGCAGAAAAAGAAGTTACCCCTGACGAAATTTATATCAATATATCGTTAAAAGAATACTTGAAAGACAACAACGCTAAAAAGAAAATAGACATTACAACTTTAGAAAATCAATTGTACAATGCCTTGTTGACCGCAAAAATTGCGAAAGAAAACCTTAGCATTGATAATTTATCGAGCTGGAACTACAATTATGAACGAAAAAAGAATGTAGATTTTTTAGCCAGCAAACAATACACACTAAAGCTTTCGGATTTGAACAAATATAACGAGATCTTAGCCGCTATCGACCCAAAGGGTATTCAATCTACATCTGTTGATCGTTTTGAGTACAGCAAGGCTGAAAGCATGAAAAAAGAGCTAAAAATAAAAGCGATTCAAACCGCAAGAGATAAAGCAACTTATTTGGTAGAAGCTGTTGGCGAAAAATTAGGTGGCGCTTTAGACATTCAAGAAATTTCAAACGATGGCAATGCTTATTATCAACCACAATATCGCCAAGCAAAAGCAATGATGCTAGAGGTGAGTGGTACTGTTGCAGACAGCGCATCTGCTCCAGAAATTGAAATCAAAAAAATGAAACTCACTTATACCGTAAATGTTGTTTTTGAAATAAAATAAGCATTTGCCTAGAAGCTAAAAAGCCACTAAATTTATTAAAATCTAGTGGCTTTTTTTGTTTTAATGTTTCTTGCTTTTGCATAAATCAAACATCGGACAACGCTTGCAGCGTTTGTTTTCTCCTTTTAAATACTTATCACAGCATTTTTTTTTACAATTTTCTAAAGGCGTTTTTTTCTTATGTAATTTTTTGTCGCCCTTTTTGTGCTCTTTCAATGAAATTAAACCGTTGGTGTAGGCACTGTAGATAATTGTTGAATATCTCTATCAAAAAGATACAAACCGCCTTTATCGTCTCCAATTAAATTAATTTTATCTAAAATGGTTTTCGCTTGTGATTCTTCTTCAATTTGTTCGGCTACATACCACTGCAAAAAGTTGTGCGTAGCATAATCTTTTTCGGTTAACGTAACGTGTACCAATTCATTGATAGAGCTCGACACAAACACTTCGTGTTTATACAACTCCTCAAACATTGCTTTCATCGTTTTGTAAGTTGTTTTTGGAGCTTTCAATTCGGTGATTTGTGCGTGTCCTCCTCGCTCGTTCACAAATTTTACTAATTTTAGCATGTGTAATCTTTCTTCGTCCGATTGCGCAAACATAAAGGCAGAAATGCCCTGCAAGCCCTGAACTTCTGCCCAACAAGCCATAGAAAGATAAATTTGAGACGACTCTGCTTCAATACGAATTTGATCGTTTAGTGCTTTTTCGATTTTTTTTGATAACATAATCTTAGATTTTATTTAAAAATTTATTTTAGTCTATTCTGTCAAATCCAGTATATTTTTGCAATACCTCTGGGATTAAAATTCCGTTCTCTGTTTGATAGTTTTCCAAAATTGAAGCAAGAATACGAGGCAAAGCCAACGCACTTCCATTTAAAGTGTGCGCCAATTGTGTTTTACCCGTTGCGCCTTTAAATCTCAACTTTAAGCGGTTACTTTGATAGGTCTCAAAGTTTGAAACCGAAGAAACCTCTAGCCAGCGTTCTTGTGCCGCACTCCAAACTTCCATGTCGTAGGTCATTGCCGAAGTAAAGCCCATATCGCCGCCACAAAGTCGCAAAACACGATAATGCAATCCTAATTTTTGCAACAAAGACTGCACATAATTGTTCATTTGCTCCAAAGTTTCATACGATTTTTCAGGGTGACAAACCTGCACCACTTCTACTTTATCAAACTGATGCAAACGGTTTAAACCCCTTACGTGAGCACCATAAGAACCTGCTTCTCGTCTAAAACACGGTGTGTATGCTGTATTTTTTATCGGTAAATCTTCTTCCTTCAAAATCACATCTCTGTATAAATTGGTTACCGGCACTTCGGCAGTTGGTATCAAATACAAATTATCTACCGTAGCGTGATACATTTGTCCTTCTTTATCAGGCAACTGACCGGTGCCAAAACCCGATGCTTCGTTTACTAAATGCGGAACTTGCATTTCTTTGTAGCCTTCTTCGGTAGCACTATCTAAAAAGAAATTAATTAACGCCCTTTGCAACTTCGCACCTTTTCCTTTGTAAACTGGAAAACCTGCGCCTGTAATTTTTACGCCCAATTCAAAATCAATGATGTCGTATTTGGCCGCCAACTCCCAATGTGGCAAAGCGTTTTTTGGTAATTCAGCAGGTTTGTCATGCAAATAAACCACCTCATTATCTTCTGCACCTACACCATTTTTTACCAAATGATAAGGCAAATTTGGCAACTGAACCACCAAATTATATAGTTTTGGTTCTATTTCCGATATTTCTTCGGTCAACTTTTTTATGTTTTCTTTACACGATGTTGTTTTTTGTTTCAACAGGTCGGCTTCTTCTTTTTTGCCCGTACGCATCAAGTCGCCAATTTGTTTTGCCAAAGTATTCGCCTCTGATTCAAAATCGTTTAACTGCGTTTGTGTGGCTCTAAAAACTTGGTCTAAAGCGATAATTTCGTTTACCAATTCAGGCTGTTTAAAATTACGAACCTTTAAACCTTCTAAAACTTTCTCTTTATTTTCGCGGATATAATTAACTTGCAACATTGTTTTGTGTTTTTTAACAAAGGTAATAAAATTTAAAACAATGATTCACCCCAAAAACAGCAAAATGGAAGGTAAACTTTATTTGGTGCCCACACCTATCGGAAATTTAGAAGACATTACTTTTAGAGCCGTTAGAATTTTGAAAGAGGCTGATGTGATTCTTGCCGAAGACACAAGAACCAGCGCACCCTTGTTGAAACATTTTGGTATCGATAAAAAAGCCTATTCTCATCACCAACATAATGAACACAAGGCGACTAGCGAAATTGTTAAGTTTTTGAAAGAGGGAAAAAATGTGGCTTTAATTTCCGACGCAGGCACGCCCGCCATCTCCGACCCTGGGTTTTTCTTGGTTCGTGAGGCTTTGAAAAATGATTTGCAAGTAGAGTGTTTGCCCGGCGCAACGGCTTTTGTTCCTGCTTTGGTCAATTCGGGTTTACCTACTGATGCTTTTGTTTTCGAGGGTTTTTTGCCCGTTAAAAAAGGAAGACAAACTAAATTCAAAAAACTTGCCGAAGAGGAACGAACCATCATTTTGTATGAAAGTCCGCACCGACTATTAAAAACCTTAACAGAATTTGCCGAATATCTTGGCGAAGACCGCCAAGCCTCCGTAAGTAGAGAGTTGACCAAAATGTTTGAAGAAACCGTTAGGGGAACTTTATTAGAAATAAAAAAACACTTTGAAAATAATGTTTTAAAAGGCGAATTTGTAATTTGTATCGCAGGCGCTGAATTAAAATCGTTGAAAAAGGATAAATATGAGTAGAAAGCTATTTGATTTGATTAATTTTGGTTTGTTAAATTTATGCCATACATCAATTAAATTTTTAGATAAACACCCCAATAAAACCGTTTTAATAAAACAAAAAGCATTAATATGGAGTCAAGAATAGCTAAACCCTTTTTAAAATGGGCGGGAGGTAAAACTCAACTCATTACAGAAATCGAGAAATCGCTGCCTAAGGACGTGGTTAATGGAAAGTTTACTTATATAGAGCCTTTTGTAGGTAGTGGTGCCGTTTTGTTTTGGATGCTTGAAAAGTTTCCAAATATGGAAAAAGCGGTTATAAATGATATTAACTCTGACTTGATTAATGCATATAAAATCATCGCCTCAAAACCAAAAGAACTTATTTCTATTCTTCAAATTTTTCAAAATGAATATCATAATCTTGATGGAAAAAATAATGAAAAAAAGGCGTATTTCTACAAAAAAAGGGAATTGTACAACACTCGAAACGAAGAACTAAGTACGCAAGCGGCTTTATTTATTTTTCTCAATCGCACATGTTTCAATGGTTTATATCGAGTAAATAAAAACAATGGTTTTAACGTGCCAATGGGAAGTTATAAAAAACCAACCATTTGTGACACAGAAAATATTTTTGCCGTAAGCAATGCTTTGCAAAAAGTAGAGCTATTATCTGGTGATTACGAACAAACGCTAAATCATATCGACAAAAAGTCTTTGTTCTACTTCGATCCGCCATACAAACCGTTAAGCAATACATCAAGTTTTAATGCTTATGCTAAAGATGTATTCAATGATGAAGAGCAAATAAGGCTGCGGAATTTTTGCTCAAAGCTAAATGTTTTAAAGCATCATTGGATTTTAAGCAATTCAGACGTAAAAGGAAAAGACACAAACGACAATTTTTTTGATGAAATTTATGCTGATTTTTCTATTTCAAGAGTAAAAGCAAGAAGAAGTATAAATGCTAATCCCGAAAAAAGAGGGGAACTAAATGAATTATTAATTACTAATTAAGCATTATGATAAAAGGAGGAACTGGTGGCGGGAAAACAATAACGGGTCTAGTTTTTGAAAATAAGGTAAATTTAAACGTCTTATTTGAAAATATAGACGGTTATTCAATAATAAAAACAAAAAACAAGTCGGGTAATTATATTTATTATAATGGAAATATAGTTGGAAGGAGTTTTAAAAAACATGAGTTTTATCGGTTTTTGAATGAATACGATATTGATTGGAAAAATCATTTATCAAAAAAATTACTCCCTGATAATGGGCTTTTTGTTATTGTTCGTGACACGCTATTTATTATTGAAATTAAGTTTCAACAAGTTGCAGGATCGGTTGACGAAAAACTTCAAACTTGTGATTTTAAAAGAAAACAATACACAAAACTTGTACATTCTTTAAATTGGAAAGTTGAGTATGTCTATGTACTAAATGATTGGTTCAAACAAGATAGTTATAAAGACACTCTCGATTATATACACAGCATGAATTGCCATTATTTGTTTAATGTAATCCCGTTAAAATGGTTAGGTTTACCTGATGATTAATTATAGAAAAGAAATATATATCCGAACTGTATTTATCAGTTGACGAATTTAAACATTTGGTAATTCATTTTAAACTTCCAATAGTAGATTTCAATGCTTAACCCCCATTTCAAATCAGCAGACAAAAACTTCTATCTTCTTAAAGGAGATACAATGGAGCTTTTGCCTCAATTTGATCATAAGTTTGATATGGTTTTTGCCGACCCACCTTACTTTTTATCAAATAATGGATTATCTATTCAAAGTGGTAAAATTGTAAGTGTAAATAAAGGTAAATGGGATAAGTCTGAAGGATTTGATTATGTTAATGACTTCAATCGTAAATGGCTTTCATCAGTTCGTGAAAAAATGAAAGAAGACGCTACCATTTGGATTAGTGGCACCATGCATAACATTTTTTCGGTTGGTCAAATACTTACAGAATTGGGTTTTAAAATTTTAAATGTGATTACTTGGGAAAAAACAAATCCACCTCCAAATTTTTCATGCCGTTTTTTCACTCATTCAACCGAACAAATTATTTGGGCTAGGAAAAATGAAAAAGTTCCACATTATTTCAATTACGAATTAATGAAGCAATTGAACGAAGATAAGCAAATGAAAGATGTTTGGAAATTACCAGCAATTGCTCCTTGGGAAAAAAATTGTGTTAAGCACCCAACACAAAAACCGCTTTCAGTTTTAACGCGTTTAATTTTAGCTTCTACCAAACCCAATGCGTGGATTTTAGATCCATTTACAGGAAGTTCAACAACAGGAATTGCCGCTAACTTAGCAAACAGAAGATTTTTAGGAATAGATCAAGAAGAAGATTTTTTAACGATTAGCAAAAATCGAAAAATTGAAATTGAAAATCCAAAAACAGCCGAATTATTTAGAAATCGAATTGCTGGGTTCATAGACAAAAAACAATATTCATTATTCGTCGAAAATGAAAAACCAACTACCGACATCAAAGTAGCACTTGGTTTTTGCCGTTCAAAAGAGATCAAAACATTAAAGAAAAAAACGACCTTTTATTTCCATGCAATTGAAAGTAACAACGCCATTAAAGACTTTCCTTTGGGTATTTTGGATGCGACAAGACTTTTAGTTTATTCAGGAGGTAGAAGCAAACCCACTAATTTAACTGGGCTTTTTGCTGAAATAAAATCCATAGAATTGAAACATAAATCTAAAATTAAAGGTAAAGAAGATTCTGAAACCGAGTTTTATTATGAAATCGTTTTAGAGGATTGTTTTCAAGAATCGGACGACTTAAAATTTACTATAAATTCAAAAAAACTATTTGACAAATCAGACGAAAAAAACCAAAAATTATTTCAACAATATTTACCCGCATTAACCACTTGGAAAAAAATCATTTCACAAAAAAACTCCCATGCTTAAAAAAAACCTTACCCTTGCTTTACTAAGCTCCTTTTTAATGTGGCTGGCTTGGCCACCTAACACTTATTTTGCGCCCTTGTTGTTGGTTGGCTTAGTTCCTTTGTTTGTTGCCTTAAATCGAATCGTTTTAAGTGGCGAAACTAAAAAAGGCAAAAAAATATTTTTCACTGCGGGATTAACCTTTTTTGTTTTCAATACCGCATGTGTTTATTGGATTTATAATGCCATCAGTGCTTACAATGATACTTTGGTAGCTTTGCTCATTTCTTTTCTTCCTTTTTGCTTTGGTGCTTTGTTAATGACGCTCGCTTTTTGGCTTTATTACCAAATTAGCAAAATCACACCTTCTATTTTTATCAAATATCTTGGTTTAATTAGTTTTTACATTGGTTTAGAATATTTTTACCAAAGCTGGGATGCCGAATTTCCTTGGATGACTTTAGGAAATGGTTTTGCAAGTATGCACTCAGTGATACAGTGGTATGAATATACGGGTGTTTATGGTGGTTCTTTATGGATTTTATTGAGCAATATTATCGCTTTTGAAGCCTATAAAAAATATACCTCCTCAGCGGTTGGCTATGCCAAAATCCGCCCTGCGATACTTTGGTTGCTCATTGTTTGTGTTCCAATCGGTTTTTCA
>JAIEMU010000035.1 GCA_019751895.1 Sphingobacteriaceae bacterium
GGCACTGCCATAGAAAGCGATTTTATCTTCCTAGTTGTTTTGAAGTTTTGTGTGGCTCAAGTGAAGGTTTATTTTAAACATATAGCCTATAAATCAAACCTATAAAGCGAGTGATGGTTTTAATTTCTTCAACAATAAGTTCCTTATCGTTGAAGAAATTACACTGTAACAAAATGACTATTTAAATCAAGAAAAATTATTTAAAAATATTCATTTCTTCTTTATAAATAGGGCTCTCTATCGACAAGAAATTTAAGACCGAATGAAATACATGGTTTTGAGACAATACTTGGTTTGGTTTTAACTGGGTGCGACTATCCGATACCCAAACGATGAAAGGAATTTCATATTGTTCTTTAGGAGCAAGACTCATCGGCAAACCATGCATATACAATTTGTTTTCACCTAAGGATTCTCCGTGGTCGGAAACAAAAATCATACTGCTTTTGTATGCTTTCAACGACTTTAGATTTTCAATTACTTGACTCAAAATATAATCGGTGTATAAAATGGTGTTGTCGTAGGCATTGATGAGCTCGGTTTGAGCACAATTTCCCAACTCAACGCTTTTGCAAACGGGTTTGAATTTTTCAAAATTCGATGGATATTTTTCGTTATAGCTAGGGCCGTGGCTAGTGTTGGTATGCAATACGATTAAAATTTTATCTTTTTTGCTTGCCAATATTTGTTCTTTTAGCCCTGCTACCAAAATTTCATCATAATCAGTCGCTTTATCTTTGTATAGCGCTCTCAAATCATTTCCCGATTGGTAATTTTTGATATGCAAAGGCGGTTCTCCCCAATTTGTGGTTCGCCAAATTACTTCTACATCGTTTCTATACAAATAATTTGGTAAAATTTCGTACAAATCACTCGTGTTGGTGTGTTCCAAAATACATTTCAAACCAGCAGTGGTGTAGGTAGCACAGCTATTTGCTTCAAAATGAAATACATTTGGTGTAGCAGAAAGCAAAGGATTGGTGTTTTTGCTGTATCCATACAATGAAAAATTTTGTTTCCTCGCCGATTCGCCTATCACCAATACCATCACCGATTTTTGTTTGTCTTTTATCCTTGCATTGGGCAATATAATTTCTTTTTCGTTGGCTTTGTTTTTGTGAATATAAAAAAGTGAAATATTAACCGTGTAAGACCAAGGCATAGCCAAGCCACCCAATTGTTTAGAATGTTTGTCAATCCAAAGAAAATTGGTTGAATTTAACCCAATCAGCAATGCAATGGATAATAAAGTAAGTGAACTAACTTTTAAAAAGGATTTTAAAGGAACTTTAATGATGTTGATTTTTAGAAAGAAAATGCTAGGTAAAATCCCTAAAAACAAGATGTAAACAATCAATTTGATAGAAAAATAACTGCTAGATTCGGCATAGTTGGTGTTCAGAACATTGCCAATCATACTTTCGTCAATGATAACGGCATAGGTATTGATAAAATACACAGCAATGGCATTGATAACAAAAAATAGCACCATTAGAAATTTACTCACTCGCCTTGAGAGATAAAAAAAGATGTAAATCATCAGGGCATTTAAGACCAACATCAAAATTACCAAGCTCAAAATGGTACAAATGCCATTGAAAGTGGTGTAGCCAATATTACGAAATACAAAATTGAAAAATGGGTAATGAAAAAATATGAAATTTACCACGCTCAACAATAATGAAAAGCGGATTAAGCTTAATTTTAGGTTATTTTTGAACATATTTTTTAAATAAGAGGTACACCGAGGTAAGCAAACTCACTAAAGCAAAATAGTAAATAAGTAGATTTTCATGTATAATTTTAAAAACCACCACGCCAAAAGCGATAGAAAACACGGTGATGAAAAATGGGCAATATCGTTTTTCACGCATCCATGACCATACATTGAATTTTCTATTTGTGAAAATGCCTAGCAATGCGGAGATATAACCCACAATGCAGCCTACAATTACATCGAGCGGAAAATGCGCTCCAACACCAACTCTTGTCATGGCGACAAACAAACCTGCGCAAACGAAAACAATAAAGGCACCTACTTTTAGGATGTTTTTTTGTGGCATGATGCCGAACATGATAACCGTGAGCACCGTGAAAACGGTTACGGAGTGTCCAGAAGGCATACTATTTGTTGAACCCGATAATACTTTACCGATGATGACATAGGTGTCTTGATTTAAAACAGCAGCAGGTCTTGGTAGCGAAAAAAACGCTTTCAATGCCGAAGATAATAAAGCAGAAATCAAAGACGCTGGGATTAAAGTTTCCCATATTGATGGAGCGTATAGGATAAGTACAGACAAAAGAGATAAAAAAATAAAGGCATCACCGAGTTGGGTGAGGTTGTATTCTAACACAGGAAATTGGCTCAAATGCGCATTTAAGAAATAGAAATATTTTTTCTGAAATTGGATGTAACCTGCAAAATTTAAAGCTTGCTGCGTGTAAAGCATCAAAACTAAAAGACCTGCTAAAACAATAGGTAAGATAAATAAACGAGCGTTTAGTTTTTTGTAATTACATTCGATAGAATCGTTCATCATGTGAGGTGTAAAAGTCAATTTTTTGTAATTTTTCGCTAAAGTAATTATTTTTTTTAATTTTTTCAGTATTTGCCTTGTTAGGCATATTTAACTTTCACAGATAAGATACTTCGGTAAATAATTATCATCTAGTTTTAAAATGTACTTTTTTGGGAAGCTCGCAAATTCTTCCAACATAATTTTTAATCAATAATTGAAATATAGGTTTCAACTTCTGCGTTGTCTCCATCATAATATTTTTGTCCGTGAACGGTTACATCTGCACGATAAGCTCTATTTAGTTGATTGTCTTGCCATATTTCTGTCCAAGTTTTCAATATTGCTTCGGGCATTTTCCCTTTTGAAGTGTATTTTACATTTGAACCAACTGAAATATTTCGCCCCACCAAACCATCAGGAATATTATCTAATGTTGTTACAGGAAAGCCAATGATTAAGGTATATTTTCCTGTATAATCACTTTCGTAGTCTGTATAAACAGCGTAAAATTCGTTACTTACTTTGTTTGGTATTTTGTCAGCGATGTTTTCTCCCCAAAACTTTCCCCATAGCGTTTCAATATCAACCATTGATTCGTTTGTCGTTACCGTTGAGATGCCTATAATTTTAAAATTGTCCATGTTTTTTTTCGTTAGTTTGTTTTATGTAGAATGTTGCTTTAAGTTGACGCAGGTTTCTCAGAACCTCATGATGATTAACTTTGAAGATTGGAGTGAATCAGAGCTTCTATCGTTATTCTGTGCAGGTGCTGTTAGGTTCAGGGTTCATTTTTTTACGTCAATTTACTCGTTTTTATGTCTTCAATTATTTCGTTTGTAATAGAAATTAATTTACTCTCTATTTGTTTTGTTAGTTTTTCCAAGTCATTAAAGTTTGGTTTGTCAATTAGCACTGTTTCAAGAATTGAATGTTGAGGTCTTGTCGTTCTTTCTTTATTCCACTTTGTCGATTTAAAGTATTCCCAATATTTTTCTTGAATTGGGATTGTTTGTCCTAGCAGCCAAATTTCAAACTGCATTTTTCTATGGTTCAGTACAAGTCCCATTTTCAGCTTTCTATTTTTTAAAAAGTCGTTTGTGTAATAAAAATATGTATAGTCCATATAACCCTGAAAAAGACTTCCGAATGAATATGTGTCTGCAAGGTTGTTTGATAAATTTGTTCCAAGTTTTGTTAGATATTTAACAAGTCCAACATATGCTTCTTGAATGTCGCCTTTGTCAAGTTGCTCTTTGTATTTGTCAACGAAATAATTTAAGTCTTTCATTTTTATTTTATGTCATTGCTTGTTTATGGTCGATTTTCGGTTGGTCTGTTAGCATTGCACACAACTCAAAATTACACGAAAGTCCAAAACCTTCGCTTTTTAATTGTCGAGGGTAAATATATCTTTTATTTTCAAGAATAACCTTTTTTATTGCAGCAAGGCATCTAAAATTTTCTCTAAATCTTTGGCATTTGCATACTGCGGATATTGAAAAATAATTTCATTTGCTGGATTCAAAAAACACAAGGTAGGGTAGGCGGTTTTTTGGTTGATGGAGGCGAGTTGTTGCGCCAATTGATGGCTACCTGTATGTTTGCCTGTGGGTTGGTACTTGAACACTTGTTTGTTAAAAACTAGGCTTCGGGTTTCCTCGGCATCTAGGCTGATGAAATAAAAACGGCTGTTGATGAGTTGTATAATTTTTTGGTTTTTAAAGGTGCTATTTTGCATCAGCTGGCAATATTTACACCAATGGGTGTGAATAAAAACCATTACATTTCGTTTTTCGATGCTTTGTAAACTGTCTAATTGTTCAAAGCTGTAATTTTTAATTTGTGCGGCAGCGGTTTGGCTTTTGGTAATTAAAACAGCAGAAAGAATAAAGAAAAGAACAAGTTTTTTCATTACTTAAAATTGTATCTAATGCCAAAAAAAGCCCTTGCTCCTTGGTTTGGTGCATATACATAGCTAGGGTCGAAGGTCAATCCATAGGGATTGTTGGGTGTTACCATTGCTTTGCCATTGGCATCAAATTGCACGTTTTTATCAAATGGGTCGTTGCTGCGGGCAATGATAAAAGGATTGTTTTTGTTGGGTGTCCAATTCAACAAGTTTTTTACGCCACCATAAAATTGTATGTTTTTAATACCGTCGTAGGTAATTTGAATATTTTGAATGCTCCACCAAGGCGAGTAGGCGGCTCTGGGGTCGTTTTCGCTTAGCAAAGGCAAGCGCATGGGACTGTAAACATTGCCTGTATAATCAATTGCCAACATGGCTTTTTTTATTTTATAGGAAACAGCCCAAGTGCCGGTAAAGTTTTCGGTAAGAATTTGTTGTTCGGTTTTTCCGTTTTCGGTGAGGGTATTTTCCATCAATGTAGCACCGGCAATGATTTTCAAACCATTGTCAAAACCCATGTCCATATTTAGGCTTGTGCCTTTGCTTTGTGCGTTTCCTGCTAGGTTGTCGTAGCTAATTTTGTTGGGGTCGGTATCGTAATCGCCCACAATGCGGTTGTTGAAATAGGTATAAAATGCTGATAAATCGAGTGTGATGTAGGTTCCGTTTTGGGTAAATATTTTTTTGATGTAGTTAAGGTTCAGATTGTAAGATTTTTCGGGCTGGAGTTCGTTTTTTATTTCCACGGTTCTAGCACCTGTTAAAGCGGCGTGGTCTTCGGTAAATAAATTAACAACTCTAAAACCCGTTCCTGCATTGATGCGAAGAATATTGTTGTTGTTGATACTTAGTTTGTAGGCAAACCGTGGGGTGTATATATTGCCGTGGTAGGAGTTGTAATCGTATCTAAAACCGAGCAACACTTTTTGTTTTTGATTAATCGCAATTTCATTTTGAATAAAAACACCGGGCAAATACGTTTTTTGGGCTTTGTTTTGCGGATGTATAGGGTCGTTGGTGGCGGTGCCAGGCGTGTTGTCGTCATAATAGGTATGGCGCAGTCCCGTGCCGATTAACAAATCGTTGAAAGCAATTTTTTTGTCCCAAGTAAGTTGTGCAAAGCTGATATTTTGTTGCGCAAGATAGGGCGTAGTGCCATACATACTGTTTTGATGGTGTTGGTTGTAAGAAAAAGAGAGCAAAAGTTTTTCTTGGGTCGGCAATTGGTAATTACCCAACAGTTCCCATCGTTTGGTGTAAATACTTTCGCCATAAATTTCATCTCCTCCTCTATAGGTTTTGTTCCAACGGATATCGCCGCCCCATCGGTCTTCATACATATATCTTGCCGCTAAGGTAAAAAGCCGACTTTCTTTGCGTTCAAAATTCCATTTTTGAAATATCGACAATCTGTTTTGCAAAGTCATGTCGGTAAAATTATCGTTGTTTTGGTCTATTCGATTTTGAAAATTGAAATAGTTTATACCTGTTAATATACTCGCTTTTTTGCCTGCATTTATTTTCAAAGCCACATCGGTATTGTGTTCTCCCCAACTGGTCGAAAATACATCGGCCGAAACCCGAGCTGCATTTTGTGGTTTTAGCGTAATGATGTTGATTAATCCGCCAACCGCCTCACTGCCATACAATGAAGAGGCTGGACCTTTTACCACCTCAATGCGCTCTATCAGCGAATTGGGGATGCCCGACAAACCATAAACAGTACTCAAGCTGCTCACAATTGGCATTCCATCTAATAGCACCATGGTGTAAGGCCCTTCTAAGCCATTGATGTGTATATCGCCGGTGTTGCATACTTGGCAATTGAGTTGCGGCCTTACGCCATTTACATTTTGCAAGGCTTCATATACGTTTGGGGTTGGGTTTTTTTTAAAATAAATGGGATTGTAAATTTCTACGGGAACGGGGCTTTCCAATCTGCTTACCTCTTTCATGGTGCCGCTTACTACTACCTCGCTCAAGGTATTGGCATGATGGGTCAAGTCGATGTTTAGGTTTTTGTTTTCTGCTTTTTGAAGACTAATTGCTTGATTTGTTTTTTTAAATCCTTCGCAAGTGATGCTCAAAATATAGTTTCCAGCTTTTAAATTGTCGATTTTAAAAAGTCCTATGCTGTCGGTTTTGGTGGCAAATGTGGTGCCTGCCAAATATACATTTGCCCATGCAATTCCTTTGCCATCGGCATATACTTTGCCAGTTATGGAGCTGTTTTGCGCTTTTGCATTTTGTGCAAACAGTAAAAAAACAAAAACACTGAGAACGCTACCGTGTATAGTTTTGATCATTTATAAAAAACGTAGTAAATTAGTTTGTTCTAATTTGTGAATTAATTTTACGTTGTAAAGGTAGTTAATCCAAATTTAAAATGCAACAATGTTGCAGTAGTATTTTCAACGGTAGATTGAATTTAATTAGGGGTTTTGCAATAAAAAATGCTTTTTATTTTTTTAAATTAATTTAAAAAATTGTAGTTTAACATTTTAATATGTTAAATCAACCAACTACCTTATTGATATGAAAAATAATAAAGCCACAAGTCAAAGCGAATTGGTGTTTAATAACGAGGTTATCACCCGTTTTGAGCTCTACAATAGTTTATTTTTAACGCTTCCATTTTATAAAATAAAAGATACGGGCACACTCTTGCCCTTGTTTATCAAAACCAGCGAAGAAGGCGTGGCTTTAGGAAAAAAGCCTTCTCAAATTTTCGGTGATTTTTTCGATAAATACCATAGCGGACAACCACAGGAAGAAAACATTGATCTTTTGTTTAAATTTATTCAGTACATCGAGCGCCAAGTGGTTTTGTTTGATGCTGTGGAGGATGCCGCTTTTAATAAAATAAACCCAGCAGGGGAGGCTACTTCTTTAAGGGCAATTTTTAATAAATACAGTCACCTCGATGCGGAAAACATGGGGCGTTTGCTTGAAGATTTTTCTTTGCGCTTGGTGCTTACTGCGCATCCTACTCAGTTTTATCCAGGTACGGTGTTGGGCATTATCACCGATTTGACCGACGCCATAAAAACCAACGATTTGCAAAACATTCATCAATTGTTGCAACAATTGGGTAAAACACCATTTTTTAACAAAAAATCACCCTCGGTAGTAGATGAGGCGGTAAATTTGGCTTGGTACTTAGAAAATGTATTTTACTTTTCGGCAGCCAATATCCAAACCGATATCAATCAGGTATTGAGTGAATATGGTATTGATTTGAACAAAAATATTGAAATGGGTTTTTGGCCAGGTGGCGACAGAGACGGCAACCCGAATGTGAAAACCGAAAGCACGGTGAAGGTAACACAAATGTTGCGCCAAATATTATTTAGATGTTATTATCGAGATTTTAAGAATTTGAAACGTAGAATAACTTTCAATGGTTTAGAAAAACCTTTGCAGGAGATTCAAAACCTGCTCTATCAAAATGCGTTTGACAATCAAATCATTGAAAAAGATATTTCGGGTGTTTTAATCGAAAATCTAAACGAATTGAAAAGCATTTTGACGGATAAGCATGGCGATTTGTTTGTGGATTTGGTAAACGATTTGATTCAAAAAGTAAGTCTTTTTGGGTCGCATTTTGCATCTTTAGACATTCGTCAAGACAGCAGAGTGTTACGCAGTGCACATGCGTTTTGTCGCTCAAAAAGTCCGTTAAATAGTTTGTTTCCTCAAAATTACAATGATTTAACGGAACAAGAAAAAATTGAACATCGGGTATTGAAATCGGTAAAGGTAGTTTGTGAAACAGAATTAGATCCGCTTATTGCCGACACCCTGCAAACGATTGAAGCGTTGAAAGACATTCAACAAAAAAATGGCGTGATGGCTTGTCATCGTTTTATCATTAGCAATTGCCAACAGGCAAGCGATATTTTACAATTGATGGAATTGTTTTTGTGGAATGGTTGGTCGGTTGAGAATTTGACTATCGATTTTGTGCCTTTGTTTGAAACCATCAACGATCTGGAGGCTTCAGCAAATGTGATGACCATGCTTTATGAACATCCGTTTTACAAAAAACATTTGCAATCAAGAGGCAACAAGCAGGATATTATGGTGGGTTTTTCGGATAGCACCAAGGATGGCGGCTATTTGATGGCCAACCTAGCGATATTTAAAGCCAAAGTAGCTTTGAGCGAAGTGGCACAGAAGTACAATGTTAAACTTGCGTTTTTTGATGGTAGGGGAGGTCCGCCATCCAGAGGAGGAGGCAAAACGCATCGTTTTTATGCCTCGATGGGCAAAGAAATTGCAAATAAAAACATTCAATTGACCATTCAGGGGCAAACCATTAGTTCTCAATATGGTTCAATAGACAATGCAAGTTTCAATATCAAGCAATTAATCAATGCTGCGGTTTCGTCGGCTTTTAAAGAAAAACACAATATTTTGCTCGATGAGCCGAATCAAACCATGTTGCAAGGCATGGCAAATGATAGTTATGAGGCTTACCTCAATTTGCGCCAGCATCCTTTGTTTTTGAATTATTTAGAAACCCTTTCGCCTTTGCTTTTATTGTCTAAAATCAACATTAGCAGTCGCCCAGTAAAACGAAATGCAACGCAAAAATTGAAACTTGAAGATTTGAGAGCCATTGGTTTTGTGACTTCATGGAGTCAGTTGAAACAAAATGTACCTGGTTTTTATGGAATGGGTACGGCTTTAAAAAATCAAGAGTTGGCAGGGAATTGGGAAAATCTTTGTTTAGCCTATCAAAAATCGGGTTATTTTAAAACCATTATCGATAATTGTGTGATGAGTATGAGCAAAACCGACTTTGGC
>JAIEMU010000098.1 GCA_019751895.1 Sphingobacteriaceae bacterium
CCTCAATGATTTCGCCAATTATTCAAGCTTGTGATGCCATTTCGGGAGCTAGACCTGGTGCTAGACGTGAGGTAGTAGAAAGTTACATCAAGCGTTTGAAAGAATTAGAAGAATTAGCACTTTCATATCCAGGAGTAGAAAAAACTTTTGCGATTCAAGCAGGTAGAGAGTTGAGGGTAGTTGTAGAAAGCGAACGCATTACGGATGCGCAAGCTGAATTATTGGCTGCGGACATTTCAAACAGAATTCAAACTGAAATGACTTACCCTGGTCAAATCAAAGTAACTGTAATTAGAGAAACACGTTCAGTGTCTTATGCAAAATAAGAAATTTAAAATTTTAGGTTAATTTTTTAGCGATGGGTATTTTATATCCATCGCTTTTTTTTAGTTTAGCGTAGATAAAAAAATATACACATGAAAAACATTCCGAAAAGAAAAGTAGATATGTATTTTGACAAATACAGTGAAAACCATCAAAACCCAACGAATAAAACCATTCATTGGATTTGCGTGCCTTTGATATTTTTTAGCATCATGGGCTTAATTTGGTCGATTCCTTTTCCTGAAATAAAGTTCTTGGGTAAAAATCAAATGTATGTCAACTGGTTTTCGTTTGCCATGGCGGTCGTTATTTATTATTACTATAAGCTATCCCCAGTTTTGTCTTACTTCATGCTGATTTTAATGTGTGTATTTTCTTTTTTTATTGTCAGTATCGAACAATTACAAAAAAATGGTGGCCCAGCTTTGTGGTTGGTGTGTAGTATTATTTTTGTTGTAGCATGGATAGGGCAATTTATTGGGCATAAAATAGAAGGTAAAAAACCTTCTTTCTTTGAGGATGTGAAATTTTTGTTAATTGGACCCATTTGGTTATTGCATTTTATTTGCAAAAAAACAGGATTGAGGTATTGATGAACTCCATCTCTCCGTTTGTTAAGCGCAGCGTTACTACGTAGGAATCATAAAAAGTAGTTTTTAAAACTACGATTAAGAAAAGTAGTCGGAGACTATAATTTATTTAAAATCCGTAGCGCCCTGCGGAACTTCTACGGATAGAGGGGGGTATTTTTTAAAGTTAGTTTCATAAATAGTTATCCATTCTTTCACGCTCATCTTTTTCATTAATTCGCCAATGAGTTTGTATGGAATATCATCCAGCTTTTTAAAGCGAACACAACTTTTTCCCATATCCAGTTTTTGCTTACTGTGCTTG
The DNA here is from genome assembly GCA_019751895.1 of Sphingobacteriaceae bacterium. Lineage (GTDB taxonomy): Bacteria > Bacteroidota > Bacteroidia > Sphingobacteriales > Sphingobacteriaceae > Pedobacter. The sequence goes on from JAIEMU010000098.1 coordinate 1,219, forward strand.
GGATATTCTGTTAAGAACCATTCCAATAATTCAGGGGCTGAATAAATGCCCATATGATAAAAATTAATGGAGTTTTTTTGCGAAGCTATTCCTGCGAACGGGAGTGGTTCGCTTGGTTTGCAATGATAGCCAGCAGGATATAGTTTATGCGGAACAACATAACCCAGTCCACCATAACTAACGGAAGCTTTAAAACCTTTAGGTAGGTTATCTACAATGGTATCGTGTAGTTTGTTAAACGGTTCTACTCTGTCCGTCGGAAGGTTGGTCAAAATTTCCTTTACTGTTATACCATTTTGTTTCATGTATTTTGTTTTCTGTTTGTTACTATATGTAGCCTCTGTAGTTTTACAATGACAGTTAGCGGTTTGTGACTTTGCGTTCGGGCGGGATTAGAAGCCGAAATGCTAAACTAATATACAAATTTTATTAGAAGTACAAAACTTCAATTTTGCACTTCAGCCCGCCTGACTCAAAACCCGTGTTGGTGGCAGTTTTTATTTTAGTTTCTGTTTTAAATGTTCAATTGCTTTTTCCATAACAGGGTCTTTTTTTGTTAAATAATCGTTGAGTGTTCTTTTTACGATTATGTCTGGTTTTATTCCATATCCCACAAATTCTCTTCCATCTGGATAAGTGTCTTTCTTTGTACAAATACGAGCCGAGCCACCACCTGGTAAATCAAAAACAAATGGTTGTCCGGTACTTCCAAATGAATTTTCTCCAATTTTTGTCATATGTTTTTGACTGTCTGCATAAATCAAAAAATCTTCTGCTGCTGAAGCTGTATTATGTCCCATTAATAAAACTGTAGGAATAACAATTCTTTTAGTATTTAACTCCAATGTAACAGGCTTATAATCAAAGTTATACATATGCTTATCATTGAAATTTAAATATGCTTTTTTATTCCATTCATTATTGATAGTATCTTTTGGCTCAACATATTTCCCCCAAGCTTTAAATGCTGGAATGTGGAGCCTACACGAATTTTTTGAACCATAAAGAATTTTGTCATTTGTTAAGTATTGTAAAATTACTCCTCCTATACCAGTATTTCCTCCACCATTATATCTTAAATCAACTATAAGTGCCTTTGCTTTATATAATTCGGGTAGTTTTTGAATAAATAAACTGTCAATTTTCTCATCACCAAAAGAATTTAAAGACACGTAAGCAATCTTATTATTTATCCATTTAAAATCTAAAAGTTGGCGATCAGGTTCAAATGCAGGATAAACTTCTTTTTCTTCTGTCTTTTTATGAGTAAGTGTTAATTCAATAATTTTATTATTAGGTTTTCTTATCTTTATTTTAAAGATTTCTCCCTCTAAACCAATTAATAACTTTCCAATACTCCAATCTTCCAATACATAATCTGTTGATGATGAAATATAAGGTGCTACATTTTCTTTTACATATTTTTCGGTTGTTTTTCCATTAACTTCAATTATTTCACTTCCAAAAGGGATTTCATCTTTTTTGCTAAAATTTGTTCTAACAATTATTGCTTTTCCGTCAATATTTTCTATAAATAGACGGTAATCTCCGAACATTGTATTCATTTGCTCAATACCCTTTGGAAAATACACATTAGTATGCCCATCTTTTAGTAAAGCACAAAACTTTTGGAGTTCACGATAATATTCATAATCGTTTTTGGTGTTTTGAACAATAGGAATTAATTTACGATAACTATTATCCCACATTGTTCTATCAACTTTATCAAGATAAACAAAGTTGTAGTTTACTTCTTGCCAAAATTTTGAAAGACCATAAACTTTGTCTGTTGTGGTTAATTTGTTTGGAATTTGTCCAAATGAAAGAGTTGTCAGAGACAGGAAAAAGATTTGAAAAAAATGTTTCATATTTTAATTTTGATTTTTTTATACGGTCGCCAAAATTGCCGCCAGTGGTTTTGGGCTTTGCGTTGGTGGGCTTTTGAAACCGAAAACTGTCTGCCAGCACCAAAGTTTATTAATTGCTCAAATGTTTCTATTCGCACTGTCCGCCCACTAACGCAAAACCCGTGTTAGCGGTTCGTTGTTCATTTCTGGCGTTACATTTTGTCATAAATTGGTCTCGGTATTCGCTTTAATATTGTCGCAATTAGTCGCCAGCGTTTTGTAACATAAGCAACCTTCTTTTTTCTAATAATTGCTTTGTAGATTTGTCTAACCGTTTTTTCAACAGGCATTACCCAAAACAATCCTTCGCCTTTTGCCATTTCTGTATCAACAAGTCCAGGTCTAATGTCTGTTACAAAAATTGGTTCTTTAAGTTTTGTTGCTTTCTGTCTCAGCCCTTCTAAATAATTTATTTGATATGCTTTTGTTGCATTATATGCTGGTGCAATTCTACTTCCACGAAGTCCTCCAACTGAACTTATTGCAACTAAATGTCCTGTTTTCTGCTTCTCAAAATAGTTGAAAGTCCAATTTGCAATACAGGTAAAACCTGTTACATTCGTTTCAATTGTTTGCTTTTCAATTGCAAATTCAAGTTTTTCATTCAAGTCACCTGTACCTGAACTAATTATTAGCAAGTCAAGTCCGCCAAGTTCGTTTGTCAATGTTTCTAAATTTTCAACAATTATTTTATTGTCAGTAATGTCAAATGTTCTAATACAATATGAGTTTGGATTCTGCGATTTCAATTCTTCAAGTAATTCAGTCCGTCTGCCTGTAATTCCAACTTTATAATTATAGTCAGCCAAAATTTTAGCAAGTCCTTTTCCTATTCCTGATGTTGCACCTATAATTATTGCTTTCTTCATTTCAAAATTTGTCTGTCGTTAATTTTTTGGATGTCGCTTTGCAATGACCGCTAACTCCCAAATATACGCAATAAACATGCGTCAATCCACCCAAAAAAGGTGTGCTTGGCGTAATATAGTTGCGCATTTTTAGTGTTTCGAAATTACAATTTAATTTTAATTATTTTTCGATAAAATTTGTCGCATTAGCCCACTAGCTAAAAAAAAATTAAACGGTCTGTGACCGCTAGATAATAAACCCTAATTTAGACTTAATGAAAATACATGGGCACAAGTTGCAAAATGCGACAGTGGAGGGACAAGCCAATGTTATGTGCCGTATTATTTTCCAACGCTTATGTTTAGGTTGGCTAATTCTACTTGTAATTTCACTTTGGCTTTTAATGCTGTAAAAACCCGTAATAGCGTGTCCATTGTTACGTTACTTGCGTTGTTTTCAAGGCGTGATATTTGAGCTTTTTGCACACCGATAAGTTTCCCTAATTCTTCCTGTGTCAAATTACGTTCTTGTCTGGTTTGTTTGATTGCTTTTCCGATTAAGTCCATTTGAAGTTCATACTCAAAACGGTCTCTTTCCGCAGTTCCTATCTTGCCGATAAGTTCGTCTTGCACTTGGTCTAATGTGTATGTTTTCATTTTTTCTTGTTTTTCAATTGTTTCTCTTCAAAATATTTTGTTCGTTGTCCGATGGCTTTTTGAATTTCATTGTCAGGAACTTTACTTCGCTTTTTTATAAATCCGTGTGTCGAAATCACCAAGGTTTCAGTTGTTGAAGTTTTGTCCCAGAAGGCAAGTAATCTCTATTGAAGTCCTTGATATAAAGTTCTAAACTCCCAAATGTCATTATTGAGTTTTTTGAATAGTTCTAGGTCGTGTTCGGTCTGAGCTTTACGAATGTTGTAAAGTATTTTTTCGTAGTGTTTTCTCTCTAATCCTTTCAAGAACTCAAATGCTTCGTCTAAAAATGTTATTTCAAAAAGCTTGTCCATTCGTTAAATTGTTCAACGAAATAAAGATAATAGAAGTTTCTTTATAACGAAACTTTTTGATTGTTTTTTGTCTTGAGTGGTCTGTAAATATGGTACATAACTCCCGCTCTTCGGGATTTGCAATCCCGAAGGCTTATCATAGGATTTTTAATCCGTTAATTTTAAAATGAAAAACCATCTTTCTTTGAGGATGTTAAGTTTTTGTTAATTGGTCCCATTTGGTTATTGCACTTTATTTGCAAAAAAGTTGGTTTGAAATATTAAAAAATGTACAATTAACATTGAGATAACATTGAGATTATGTAATGTTAATTTAAAGCTAACATAGCGCTAACATTGTAGTAATACTTTTGTAGAAAATTAAATTCTAACAAATTGAGACTACAAACAACAATCAAAAAATCAATTCTTACCCTACTAACAGTATGCGTAAGTGCCATTGCTTTAGCGCAATCAACAGGTAAAATTTCAGGAACGGTTACAGACAAAAAAACAGGGGAAACCTTAGTTGGCGTAAGTGTACGAATTGCTGGAACAAAAACAGGAATGTCAACGGGTATCGATGGAAAGTATTCATTGAATGGCTTGTCAACTGGAAAATACACTATAGAGGTGTCTTACATTGGTTATTCTACCAAAAGTATTTCTGAAGTTGAGGTAACTGGTAAAAACAATACCATTTTAAATGTGGTATTAGAGGAGCCTTCGTCTCAAAGCTTGAAAGAAGTAGTGGTGAGAGCTACGGCAAAACAAGAATCGGTAAATACTTTGTATGCGCAACAAAAAAACAGTTCACGTATTTCAGATGGAATTAGTGCAGAGGCGATAAAAAAATCGCCAGATAAAAATACTGCAGAAATCATGAAACGTGTGAGCGGTGTAACGGTGCAAGATAATAAATTTGTGATCATCAGAGGGCTAAGTGATAGGTATAACACAGCTACCTTAGACAATGGCTCTTTGCCAAGTACAGAAGCAAACCGTAAAGCATTTTCTTTTGATATTGTACCGTCAAACATGGTTGATAATATTATTATCAGTAAAACAGCTACGCCAGATATGTCGGGTGATTTTGCAGGAGGCTCGGTTCAAATATTAACCAAAGACATTCCTGATCAAGATTTTTTCTCTTTTGGATTAGGTTATGGTTATAACACACAATCAACTTTTAAAAATTTCAAAGGAAATGAAAGAAATACAGCTAGTTATTTTGGTTTAGATAATTCAAGAAATTTACCAAGTAATTTTCCTACAACAAATCAAATTTTGAACAATACTTTAACCAACGACCAAAGTATTGCGGCTATGAAATCTTTAAACAATGACTTTGCAGTTAAAAACAGCAATGCATTTTTAGGACAAAATTATCAAGCCTCTATCGGAAAAGTTAAAACCTTTGAAAATTCAACAAGCAAATTAGGTGCGATTTTTTCATTGTCGTATAGAAACTCTCAAATTGTAAATCCTGAAATTTACAGAGAGTTACAAGAACAATTTAATTTCACAGATCAAACCTATAAATTTTCTACCAATTTAGGTGCTTTAGCAAATGTTGGTTATGTTTTTGGTAATCATAAAATTACATTTAAAAATATTTACAACCGCATCCAAGATGATCAGTATTTAGAAAGAACGGGCGAAAGTCTTAATAATAACAATTTTAACAAGTTTTATACTTTTGATGTAGTTCAGAAAACTTTATTTAAAACTACTTTAAATGGCGATCACAAATTAGGTTCAAACAAATCGAAAATACAATGGACTTTAGGATATAGTGATGTAGTAAATAATCAACCCGACCAACGTAAAGTAAGTTACCAAGTAAATAAAGTAGATTTAAATGTTTTACCTTATTTAGCCAACATAAAAGATATCAGCAGAGAAAACACACGTTTCTTTTCTAATTTAACAGAAGGTATTTTTACGGGTGATGTTAATTTTAGTTTGCCAGTTGATATTTTGAAGTCTAAAAATATATTTAAAGTAGGTTTGAACTCTACTTTTAGAGATAGAAAATTTGATGTAAGATTTTTAGGTTTGACATTGGTAAATGATTTAAATAATCCTTCAGCTTTCGATTTGACACGTCAAAGACCATTGGAAACACTTTTTGGAAATGATTTAATCGATAAAAATTCATATAAATTAAATGAAATTGGCAACGATGCCGATAGATATACCTCTACTTCTTCTGTAAATTCGGCTTATGCCATGTTGGATACAAAAATTACCCAAAATGCAAGATTGGTTTGGGGGGTAAGGGCAGAGCAATTTAATTTAGATTTACAAACCTTAGACCTAAACACACCTAAAGTTAGCAGAGCAGAATTAAATATTTTACCATCTTTTAATTTTACCTACAATATCAACGAAAAAAGCAATTTTAGAGCTTCTTATTCTCATACCATTGCTCGTCCAGAGTTTAGAGAACTTTCTCCTTTTGCTTATTTTGACTACGAACAAAATGCGGTTCAAAGAGGAAATGCGGATTTAAAAACCACACAAATCCAAAATGTAGATTTAAGATATGAAATCTATCCTTCAGCAGGTCAGATCATATCATTTTCATTGTTTTATAAAAAATTCAAAAATGCAATCGAAACTACTTTCTATGATGTAAACTCTACGCCAGATATTTCGTATAGCAATGCAGAAAATGCCAATACCTATGGTGCGGAAATTGAGTTTAGAAAGAAATTAAATTTTATCTCTGAAAATCCAATTTTTGCAAACAGTACTTTTTATACCAATTTATCGGTTATTCATTCGGCAGTTGTTTTTGGAACAGATACACACCCAATTTCTTCTGGAAGACCTTTGATGGGACAATCTCCTTATGTAATTAATGGAGGTTTGCAACACACAACTTTAAACAATCGATTGAATTTTAATTTGCTATACAATAGAATAGGAAGAAGAATATTTAGAGTGGCAGGTTCTGTTTATCCAAGTGTTTGGGAAGCGCCAAGAGATGTGTTTGACTTCCAAATTGGGTTGAAATTGTTGAAAAACAAAGGTGAAATTAAATTTAATGCGGCTGATATCTTAAATCAAAATAGCGTGTTTTATTTTGATAGAAATGGAGATAAAGATTACACACCAGGAACAGACGATAGCATATCTAGAACTAGATTTGGCTCTAACTATTCGCTAGCTTTTTCTTACTCATTTTAGTTAACAATTTAATAACACGGTTAACAATTAATTAAAGTTAATTTAAAATCTACTTGTTTTTAGAACCTTTATTTTGCTTTAAATAAAAAAACAATTAAAAAAAATCATGAAAAAACAAACAATTTTAGTAGCATTTTTAGCAGTACTTTTTGTATCTGCTTGTAAAAAGAAAACAGAAGAAGTAATCGTAGAAGTGCCTGTTGATAAACCTTCTCTTGAGAACGTAGTAAAAGGAGATATTTCTAAAGACACCAAGTGGACAGCAGATAAAATTTATACATTAAGCGGATTTGTGTATGTTACAGATGGCGCTACTTTAACCATTGAACCAGGTACAATTATCAAAGGTGATAAAGCAACCAAAGGCTCTTTAATTATTACTAGAGGTTCTAAAATTAACGCTGTAGGTACAGCAGAAAAACCAATTGTATTTACATCTTCATTTGCTGTGGGCGCTAGAAGTGCTGGTGATTGGGGTGGAATTATTATTTTAGGTAAAGCTAAAGTAAATCCAGCTGGAGGAACGGTTGTGATTGAAGGTGGTTTAACACCAACAGCAGGTGGTGCAGCAGATAAGTATGTTACTTACGGAGGCAATGATGACGCAGATAATTCAGGAACGATGAAATATGTTCGTATTGAGTATGCAGGTGTTCCATTTGTACCTGGAAACGAAATCAATGCTTTAACTTTAGGTGGTGTTGGTAGTGGTACTACTTTAGATTATATCCAAGTTTATCGTTCGGGGGATGATGCCTTTGAATGGTTCGGAGGTAGTGTAAATGCAAAGCACTTAGTTGCGGTAGGTACAGTGGATGATGATTTTGATACTGATTTTGGTTATTCAGGTAAAGTGCAATTTGCTTTAGCGCAAAGAGTAGCTAGAACAGCCGACCCATCAGGTTCAAATGGTTTTGAATCTGATAACGATGCAAGTGGTTCATTTAATTCACCATTAACTCATCCAATTTTTTCTAATATCACAGCAATAGGACCATT
>JAIEMU010000054.1 GCA_019751895.1 Sphingobacteriaceae bacterium
GCTATTGAAGAATTTTCGGATTTAGGTAGCGGCTTTAATATCGCTATGCGAGATTTAGACATCCGAGGAAGTGGAAATTTATTAGGTGGGGAACAAAGTGGATTTATTGCTGAAATTGGTTTCGAAATGTACAATAAAATATTAGATGAAGCTATTCACGAATTGAAGGATGCAGAATTTAAAGATTTGTTTAAAGATGAACCGCAACGAGCGTACGTTAATTTCACACAAGTGGATACAGATTTAGAAATTCACTTTCCGGATTATTACATTACCAGCATTGCCGAACGCTATAATTTATACACTGAACTTTCTAAAGTAGAAAACAAAGCACAATTGTTAGCCTTTGAACAGCAGATAAAAGACCGTTTTGGTCCTATTCCGCAACCTGTGAAAATTATGTTTAAGGTTTTGCAATTACAATGGATTGGAAAACAATTGGGTTTTGAAAAATTAAGCTATAAAAAAGGAGTGGTAAGAGGATATTTTGTAACCGATAAGCAATCTCCGTTTTTTGATTCTGAAATATTTACTAAAATTTTGATGTTCGCTCAGCAGCATCCTAGATTGTGTAATTTGAAAGAAATAAAAGATACTTTGCGTATTGCTTTCGAAAATGTAAATACCATAGACGAGGCAATAGAATTATTACAAATGGTACAATAAATTATGAATCCAGAAATGTTGTTGGAATTGGTAAGTATGAAAATGCCCTTTGGTAAATATAAAGGCTATTTGATTTGTAATTTACCAGAAACTTATCTTTTGTGGTTTAAAGATCAAGGTTTTCCAAAAGGGAAATTAGGCGATTTGCTCGCCACAATGTTTGAAATCAAAGTGAATGGTTTGGAATATTTGCTCACACCTTTGAGAAATAAAGTTTAGTTCGATAGTATTGTTTTTAATAAATAAAAAATTATATTTGGTATTGAATAATTAAATTTTTAGCAAAAACAATATTTATTTATCATTATGTCTAGAAAAACTACTAACAACAAAATACTATTTGCAGTCTCTCTTTTATTTGGATTGCTGTTTGTGAATGCAGGTTTGAATAAATTTTTGAATTACATGCCAATGCCACAAAATTTACCAGTAAAAATGACAAACATGATGACTGCTTTTATAGAAACGCGTTGGCTAATTCCACTTGTAGCTAGCATTCAAATTTTAGGCGGCTTGTTTATCATCATTCCTAAAACCAGAGCTTTAGGTGCATTGATGATTTTTCCAATTATGGTAGGTATTGTTTTTATAAATATTTTTCAAGTATCGGATGGCTTGCCTTTAGCCATTGCTTTAAGCTTAATTTTACTTTGGATTATGTTTGATTCAAGACGTAAATATTTACAAATCATTAGGTAAACTGATTGATTAAGCGGAGGTGAAAAATGGAGCGTTTTTGTTTAGATTGTCAGGCGGTATTGAAAGGTAGAGCGGATAAGAAATTCTGTGACGACCAATGTCGAAGTAATTTTAATAATCACGCCAAAGCCATTGACATTACTTTGGTAAAACAAATCAACAAGATTTTACTGAAAAACAGAAATATTCTTCAATCTAAAAATCCAAACGATAAGACGAAAATTAAGAAAGTAAATTTACAAAACGAAGGTTTTAATTTTACTTATCATACCCATACCTACACCACCCAAAAAGGAAGTGTTTATTTCTTTTGTTACGAATTTGGCTATCTTTTGTTAGAAAACGAAGAAGTTTTATTGGTAAAGAGAAACGAAATTTAACGGTTTTTTATTTTTTGGTGCAATTCACTAAAGTTTTTTTCTAAAAGAATTAAACTATCCATCTCTAAGTTTTTAATGGGAATTACCAAGTAATTTGCCATCGAATCTAAATCACCTTCTCTGTCGTGAAAAGTTTGCACAATCACATCATCTGAAACGGTTTTGAGATACAAATCTCCAAATTCTTCTGTACCTGCAAAATCTAAGGATTTGAATTTGATTAAATTAAAAGAGAAATATTCTATTTTTCCTTCGGGATATATTTTTTTGCACCTAAAAAAACCATCTTTGGTTAAATTTATTTCGTAATTTTTTAGTATTCGTTCATTTGCACCTTTGTTGAAGTGTGAATTTAAGGTGTTTTGTATGAAAAGCATTGTTTCGTCTTCACTATTGCTAACAATAAATGCAGAACTGATGAAAAATAGCAATGAAATTGAAATAATTTGCAAAAAAGTTTTGTTTTTAATCATTTTGTTTTAAATTCACAACCAAATAATAACCTAAACCACGTTAATATGATTTTTTCTCCTCAATCTAAAGTTTGGATATACCAAAGTAGCCGTAAATTTAGCAATATTGAAACCAATGCCATACAAAATCAGTTAAATATTTTTGTTTCTCAATGGCAAGCACATGGACAAGCGCTGAAAGCAAAGGCTGAAGTGTTGTATGGGTTTTTTATTGTAATTACCGTAGATGAAACCGTTTCGAACGCAACGGGCTGTAGCATTGATGCTTCGGTGAAAGTTTTAAAAGAAATTGAACAAACTTATAATCTTGATTTGTTTAATCGATTTAATGTTGCCTATAAAATTGATGATGAGGTTTTTGTATGTAGTAAGGAAGATTTTGAAACCCTTGTTGCGATTAAAAAAATAAAGCCAAAAACGATTGTATTTAACAATATGGTTCAAACTTTAAATGACTTTGAAACCAAATGGGAAATTGCTTTTGAAAACAGTTGGCATCAACATATTTTTGGGCATTTAATGGCTTAAAAGTCCAAAGGTCCAATTCTACGCATATTTCTTAAAATTAAATATTGGCGGTGTCGGATGTATTTAGTAGGGTGTTTTGGAGTCCATCGAATGGGATTTGGAAAACAAGCCGCAATGAGCGCTGCTTGGCTTTTGGTTAATCTGCTGCAAGGTTTTTGAAAATAATATTTTGCGGCTGCTTCGGCACCATAAATGCCATCGCCCATTTCTATTACATTGAGGTAAACCTCTAAAATTCGCTCTTTACTCCAAAAAATCTCTATCAAAAGTGTAAAATAAGCTTCGAAAGCTTTTCTAATGTAAGAGCGTCCGTGCCATAAAAATACATTTTTTGCCGTTTGTTGCGAAATGGTACTGCCACCTTTTATTTTTTTACCTTTTTCATTGTTTTTAAATGCTTTTTCAATTGATTTTACATCAAAACCAATATGATTTAAAAACAGTTGATCTTCGGCAGCCACTGCCGCTCGTTTCATGTTGTTCGAGATTTTATCAAAGGCTACCCATTTTTTTCTCATTTTGGTGGTACTGCCGTCTTCATTTTTTTGCATACTTCGCATGATCATTAACCAGGTAATTGGTGGATTGATAAAACGATAGGCAATTACCCAAACCGTAGTTGAGATTAAAAAGTACACCGAAATTTTAGCGATTGTTTTGCTAATTTTTTGAAATAGAGTTGTTTTAGTCTGCTGCTTGTTTGTGTTTTGTTGTTTTTTCATGATCAATAGCAAAGTTAAATAAAAATGGATTGGGCTTTGTTTGATTTGAGATAAAAAAAGTATTCAATACAAAGATTGTGCTAAATATTGGATTGATAAGCTTACTTTTGCAAAATGGAAAACACGAATTTCGAACAAGAAGTTGAAGAACAAGATTTATACGAACATTTTAAATTTGTTGTAGATAAAGGTCAAACGTTGATGCGAATTGATAAATATCTGATGCATAAACTTGAGAATGCTTCTCGCAATAGAATTCAAAATTCTATTGATGCCGAAAATGTATTGGTTAATAACAAAACCATAAAAGCGAGTTATAAAGTAAAACCATTCGACGAAATTTCGATTGTTTTTCCGCATCCTCCTCGTGACACGGAAGTTTATCCTGAGAACATTGCTTTAGATATTGTTTACGAAGACGACGATTTGTTGATTGTAAACAAGCCTGCGGGCATGGTGGTGCATCCTGGAATAAACAATTACACAGGTACTTTGGTGAATGCTTTGGCTTATCACTTTGAGCAGTTGCCACATTTGCCTGGCAATGAAGGAAGGCCAGGTTTGGTACACAGAATAGATAAAGATACTTCGGGGTTGCTGTTGATTAGTAAAAACGAAACCACAATGACTAAACTTGCCAAGCAATTTTTCGACCACACCATTACCAGAAAATACATTGCTTTAACTTGGGGAGATATTGCACAGGACGGTTCGGTATCGGGATATATTGGCAGAAGTGCTAAAAATAGAACGGTGATGGATTTGTACGACGAAGAAGAAAAAGGAAAATGGTCGGTTACGCACTATAAAGTATTGGAAAGATTAGGTTATGTAACGTTGATTAGCTGTGAATTGGAAACGGGAAGAACCCACCAAATTAGAGCACACATGCAACACATTGGTCATCCTTTGTTTAGCGATGCTACTTATGGTGGAGATAAAATTTTGAAAGGCACAACTTTTGCCAAATACAAGCAATTTGTAAATAACTGTTTTGAAATGATGCCTCGTCAAGCTTTGCATGCGCAATCATTAGGTTTTATACACCCCACTACAAAAAAATATATTGAATTTGAAGCGCCATTGCCTATTGATTTTAAATCGGTATTGACAAAATGGAGAAATTACGCCACCCCACAAGAGTAAAATGAAAATTTTAGTTAACGATGTTTTTGTGAATAATGACGAAGCGGTATTTGAGGTTCAAAATAGAGCCTTTAAATATGGCGATGCTTTGTTCGAAAGTATGCGCATGACAGGCGGAAAAATTCAATTTGCAAGCGAACATGCAGAACGCCTCCAAGCAGGAATGAACGCTTTGAAAATGGAAGGCGCTAAATTGTTTGACGCCTATTTCCTGAATCAAAAAGCTGCTGAACTTTGTAGAAAAAATAAATTTGGTAAAGAAGTGCGTTTTCGCTTGTCTATCTATCGAGATGGGGCAGGTTTATATACACCCGAAAGCAATAAAGTTGGCTACGCATTAGAAGCGGTTGAATTAAAAGAAAAGGCTTATTTATTCAATTCCAAAGGGATTATTTTGGATCTTTATACTGAAATTAAAAAACCAATAAACATCTTGTCTAATTATAAAACTACAAATGCATTGTTGTATGTTTTGGCAGGCTTGTTTAAAAAACAAAATCAATTAGACGAAGCGGTTATTTTAAATCATGAAGGTTTTCTTTGCGAAAGCATAAGTTCAAATATTTTTATAGTTTATAAAAAACAAATTTACACGCCTGCGTTATCTGAAGGTTGTGTGGCTGGGGTAATGCGTGATGTGGTGATGAAATTGGCTGAAAATTTGGGTATGACCATAAACGAGGCACAAATTAATCCACAAATATTGGCACAAGCCGATGAAATATTTTTAACCAATGCCACCTCGGGAATTCGTTGGGTAGTTGGCTATGCTAAAAAACGCTATTTCTACGAAACAAGTAAGTTTTTGAGTGATAAGTTGAATGAACAAGTGAAAATGGGCTTGCTATAAGTCGATTTTTTAAATTGATAAATAAAACAAAACGGGCTATTCAATAAAGAATAGCCCGTTTTTTATGTGATATTATTTGTGAATTATTTTTTATAACCACCTCCGATAAATATACTAATGCCAAAACCTAAATAAGAATTTGTAAGTTTTTGTGGTTCGGTTTGCTTCTGATTAGCAGTTTCAGTAGATGCGATAATCGTGGACTGTTTAGAGCTTGGAATGATGTTGTATGCCATTGAGAATCTAACGTTGCGAATGTCTGCACCTACTCTTAATAAACCTCCAAATCCAGAAGCTGACGCAATAGATATTGTAGTGTTTAAGTTCGCAATACTTGCAGAACCGCCAACAGAAGCAGCGTTAGCCAAACCAAGACCAGCACCAGCGAAAAAACGTTTGTTTGATTGTGTAGATAAATAATAATCTCCTGTTAATAAATATGAGCCCACTGCTGCTATTTTAGCATCGGTTAAAGCACCATTACTATTGAAAACTTTTTTTGAAGTAAGCGCAGTTTCTATTTTAAAGCCTATTGAAATATTGTCTTTAATTAAGTAAGTAGGTTCAGTGCCGATGTATATCCCTCCATTTGAACCCGTGCCAGATGGAATAGCATATCCTAAAGAAATTAAATGCCATTTAAGCTTTGTGTAATTCTGTGCAAAGGCATTGTTTGAGATACCTATTGCAACAATGAAGACTAAAAAAAGGGATGAAAGTTCTATTTTTTTCATTTGTAATTTGTTTTTATAAAGGTAAATAAAAATGTTAAATATCGATAAAGGGTGTCAAATGTCATTTTTTAGATTGTGTTTGATTTTTTTTTATATCCGCCGCCGATGAATATACTAACGCCAAGATTTAGATAAGAGTTTGATAGTTTTTTTTTTGTGTAAGTGGTATTGTTATTTGTATCAACATCAGTATAAGTAACTGTAGTTCTAGGTGTTAGATTGTATCCGAGTGTAAATCTGAAATATTCTATTTCTGCACCAACTCTTATTAAAGCAGCAACATTATTTATTGCCCCACTCATGGCCATATTTGGAGAATCACCACCACTCATAGCACCAGACATAACAAAAGCATAACCAAGACCACCGCCAGCAAAGAAACGACGAGGAGATTCAGAAGAGAAATAATAATCGCTTGTTAATAAGATAGATTGTATTAAAGAAATTCTAATGTCGTCAATAATTTTTTCATCAATATTATAACGAAATTTGTTTAGAGTAATGGCTTTTTCTACTTTAAAACCTACTGAAATATTATCTTTGATTAAATAAGATGGCTCACATCCTGCGTAAAGTCCAGCGCCCTTAATTCCTGGAGTCGCATAGCCTGCAAATAAATGTCCTTTGAATTTAGTGTAATTCTGTGCAAAGGCATTTTTTGAGATACTTATTGTAACAATGAAGATTAAAACAAGGGATGAAATTTTTATTTTTTTCATTTGTAATTTGTTTTTATAAAGGTAAATAAAAATGTTAAATATCGATAAAGGGTGTCAAATGTCATTTTTTAGATTGTGTTTGATTTTTTTAAATATTTATCGCAACTTAATTGCATTAATTAAATTAATTCATACTTTTGCAATAGAGTTGCATTAACAGATAGAATTAATTTAAAAAAAATGAAAAAACAAAGTGTAAAATTTTTAGCAATTGCCTTGATAGGTTTAACAATTGCAAGTTGTAAAAAAAATGAAAGCAAACAACCAAGCGATGGAGGAGTAGATTTGAGAGAAGAGTTTGCTTATGTAAATGTGTTTTTAAATGATTTTTCAGACAAAAATAATTACCTTATCAATCCCAAAACGGGTAGCATTACCCCGTTTGTAGGTAATTTAGTGAAAGCCAATTTGTACACTACCGAATCGAAGCGATATGCCTTATCTATTTCTAGCGATGCAGCAGGAAAGGGTGTTCAAGTGTTTGATTTAGGTATCGAAAATCATGGAGATCACATGCACAAAATGGGAACACCGAAATGGGCATCTATGGGCGGTAATTTTACTACTCCAGTTCACTTTTTTTCTTTAGGTGGCGAGTTGTCTATATTTGATGATGGCGACGGTAAAATAAGTTTAGGAAAAGAAAGTGAAGTGCATACAGGTAATTTCTCCAAAGTTAATTCTGATGGCGCTACGCCGCATCACGGTGCAATGATTAGGTTTAAGAACGGAAATTACGCCATTACTATTGATGATAATTCGGTTGATGGTTTTAATAAATCATTGCCAGAAAGGGTGCAGATTATCAATCCTGCGGGAGCGGTAGTATCTAGCTCAACGGTAGCTACAAAAGGTATTCATGGAGATGCTGGCGATGGAAATATAGCTATTTTTGGCGCTTATGGTGGTGTTTTGGTAGTTAAGCAAGACGGCACACAATCTTTAATTCCTTATCCAAATAATTTTGCGATTACAAATATTATGGGAACTAGCTATTATGCTGAAGGGGTGAAGAAATTTTACGGACGTTCGGGAAATGCCGGTTTAAGAGGTATTTATCAAATTGATGTGAATGCAAATAATTGTACGCCTGTATTTGTAAACGAAAACATTGCCGCGGTTAGTTTGAGTTTTGACGAAAAAAAAATGGTGATTTTGCTTCTTGATGGATCGGTTAAATGGATTGATTTAGCATCGAATAAAATCATTAAGGAGGGAGCTGTTATTCCAGCTTTTGCATCTACAGACACTGAAAAGCCTAGTTTGGCATCTACAGAAAAATTTATTTATATAACCATGCCTAGCACTGGCGAACTTTGGCAAGTAGCAACTAAGGATTTAAGTATTGCTAAAAAAATAAAAGTAGGTACTAAGCCAAATAAAATTACTTTGTTGGGTAAAGAATCTAACGAGTAAAATATTTAGCCCATATTATTTATCTTGATTTAGAAGGTAAATAATATGGGTTTTTATAGATTTATTGAGGTGCTACAATCGCATACCTCTCAAAAATTCATCAATTTTCATTTTCTTTTTGCCTTCGTATTGTACTTCCTTTAGGTTTATAAATCCATCAATGGTGCAATACTTTAGGTATGTTTTTCCATCCGTTTGAAAACTTCCAATTTCATTTTGATGCGTCACAATTTCCATTTCTACATCAAAAACTTTCAATATTTTGTCGTTTAAATATGTAAAAGCAGTAGGATAAGGGCTTAAGCCTCTAATCAAATTGTAAATGCTTTGCGTAGTTTGGTTCCAATCAATTTTGCAAAAATCTTTAAATATTTTTGGGGCGTGCTTAATTTGCACATTAGGGTCTTGAGGGATTTCTTTAACGGTATTTGCCTCAATAGCTTTTAAGGTTTTGACAATTAAAGTGGCGCCTACATCCATCAACTTATCGTGCAATTGCCCAGCGTTTTCGGTTGCTTGAATGGCTACTTTTTCGCTAAAAATAATATCCCCTGTATCTATTTCGTGTTTAAGAAAAAATGTAGTGACACCACTTTCTGTTTCCCCATTGATAATCGCATGATTGATGGGAGCTGCCCCTCTATATTGCGGAAGTAGAGAGCCATGCA
>JAIEMU010000058.1 GCA_019751895.1 Sphingobacteriaceae bacterium
CAAAAATAAATTTAAGAAAACTTTAGTTATGTCCATTAAAATAATCTGCTTCAGGATTTGAATAATGACGCTTATTATTTAATTCTTGAGGCAAACTTTCTAACTTTAATTGTGTTGAATATAATCTTCGATTATTAGTAGTTTTATCCAGTGATACATTTTTTTGAATCTTGCCGTTAGCATAAACATCATAAAATCCACCATTACTATCAAACGAAACTTTATTACCTGCATAGTAAACTGTAACATTATATATTGTATCTTCAGGCAATGGTATTGTAACCATATATGGTGAATTTGACATATATCCACTACCTCCGTCAACAAATCTTGTCATGACAAAAGCAGCGTTATTCAAAGGCTTAACTACAATCTTTCTTCCAAATTGATTTTTATAACCTTTGGCATCTAAAATATTTAAATGTAAGCTATGCGGAACATACGTTTCATTACGGAAATAAATAATATTCCCATCTCGAGCAAATACATCTATCGCACCATCAAGGTTAATATCACCAACTGTAACTAAATCACTCCACCCATTGAAATTACCACTAAAACCATTATGCACATATTTACCATTGCTATATAAAAATAATCGAGGATTCGCTAGACCTTTGGATGCAGTATAACCACCACCAGTTAAAACATCTTCATAGCCATCACCATCAACATCTGCAACATTTAACCCATAAGCTTCCCGATAATATTCTGGTAAAAACACAGATGATTCTTTAACAAAACCAACACCTTTATTTGCATATAATAGCGGTCCAGTATTAGGATGCATATATAAAAAATCTAATTTACCATCATTGTTATAATCAAAAATTTTGAAACCTTCATCAAACTGCAATGGCAACCCTAAAGATGCTCTAATGTCTTTAAATGTCCAGTTCCCCTGATTAATATATAGATGACTAGCTGAATAAAAATCTAGCAAACCATCATCATTCCAATCCAACACTTGTACACCCTCTGGACGATAATCTAAGGACGAGTTTCTATCTGCTACACCAGCAGAATCTGCAATCTCAGAGAAAGTTCGATTACGATTATTTTTTAATAAATAATTTTGCTCTAAAGGAGAAAATCCTGTATACGTAGGTAAAAACACATCTAAATAACCATCATTATCAAAATCTGCAACTAATGCGGTTTCTCCAAAACCAGAATAATGCTTTTGACTAAATTTTACATCTTCATGAAATTTATGATCTGAAGCTCCCCAATAGAGTTGTACATATGATAACGAACTTTCTTCAAAATAGTTATAAACGTTCGCAATAGCATCCAAATACCCATCATTATCAAAATCAGCAAAGCGAATATCTCGATAAATCCGACCCTGCTGACGTAAATTACCTAAACCAATATTAGCCTCAGTTAAATGAGATAAAGAACCATTACAGTTTGATTGAGAGCCTAAGATCGTTGCGCAATTATTATTATATAAATCCAAAATAGATGTCGCACCCCAGAAACCCAAATCTTGACTGGTAAATGCAACATTTGTAGCAACAACGCTGGGCGAACTAACAATACCATTTTGGGTATATGTTATCCAATATTTACGATCAGTTGGAGCATTATCTTGAATATAGCTCTCAGGTATATTTGGAGCTATAAACGTTTTAACTTGTGGACTCTGCCCAGAATCTTGCCAATATAAATTAAGTGAGTCGATCGAAGCTGGTGTGTTCCAGATAATGCTTGCACGATTATTTAACGAACTAACTACTGGAGCAGATGGAGCAATAAGACTTTGAGCAGTCGAACTTCCAGAAGAAGAAGAAGATCCACCACTACAACCGCCAAGGAAAGCAACAGACAAACACAAATAAGCTACTTGTTTAAATTTCATTATTATCCTTTTTTTAAATTAATCAAGACCAAAAAGATCGCGACTATATATCTTATCTATCACATCGCTTATTTCTGGTGTAATGCGATTAGCGACTATTACATCTGATAAGGATTTAAATTCCACTAAGTCATTAACAATACGTGAGCCAAAAAAATGTGGTTCAGTTAAAACTGGCTCATAAACCACGACCTCAATACCCTTAGCTTTAATTCTCTTCATGATCCCTTGAATCGCTGAAGCACGGAAATTATCTGACCCTTGTTTCATAACTAAACGATAAATACCAACAATCTTTGGTGATCGCTCAATTACCTGATCGGCAATAAAATCTTTACGTACCGAATTAGCAGATACAATGGCTTGAACCAGTGTTTGTGGTACATCCTTATAATTTGCAAGCAACTGCTTACTGTCTTTGGGTAAACAATAACCACCATATCCAAAAGAAGGGTTATTATAATGATTACCAATTCTAGTATCTAGGCCAATACCTTCAATAACTTGTTTAGTATTCAAATCATGAGTAGCACAATAACTATCCAGTTCATTGAAATATGCCACACGCATAGCTAAATATGTATTCGCGAAAAGTTTAACGGCTTCAGCTTCAGTCGAATTTGTATATAACACTGGGGCATCTTGGCGCAAAGCTCCAGACAATAGCAACTCTGCAAACAGATGCGCTTCTTTTGAATGATCACCTATAATAATTCGAGAAGGGTATAGATTATCGTGCAAAGCCTTACCTTCACGCAAAAACTCTGGTGAAAAGATAAGTTTAGCAGAAGGAAATTTTAATTTTAATTTACTTGTGTAACCGACGGGTACCGTTGATTTAATTACCATTGTAGCATGGGGGTTGATTTCTAAAACATCATGGATAACCGCTTCTATTGATGTAGTATTAAAATAATTAGTCTTTACATCATAATCTGTCGGTGTGGCAATCACTACAAACTCTGCATCCTTATACGCTATCGCCTTATCTAATGTGGCTATCAAACTTAGTTGTTTTGTAGATAAGTAATGCTGTATATCATCGTCATGAATTGGTGAAATACGCTGATTAATTAATTTTACTTTTTCTTCAATAATGTCTAACGCAATAACATCATGACGTTGAGACATCAATACTGCTAAAGATAAACCAACATACCCTGTACCAGCAACCGTAACTTTCATCATAACTCCTCAACATAAAAACTATTTTTGGTAATACTCTCTAAACCATTTGATAAATAAACTTATACCATCTACGATATTTGTATCTGGGCGATATGAAAAATCATTTATTAATGGCTCTATATCTGCATAAGTACTATAAACATCACCAGCTTGCATCGGCAAAAATTCTTTTAGTGACTCTTTACCTAGATTTACTTCAATAGCATGAATAAAATCCATCAACCGAACAGGTTTATTATTACCAATATTATACAACTTATACAGCGCTGATGGCGTACTACTCGCATCAGGGTTAACCACGTTAGCAGGCTGTTCTAATATATTAACAATTCCTGTTACAATGTCATCAATGTAGGTGAAATCACGTTCTAAATCTCCATTATTAAATACCTTGATCGATCTATCATTACTAATTGCATCGGCAAATAAAATAGGCGCCATGTCAGGTCTTCCCCATGGTCCATAAACAGTAAAAAATCTTAAACCTGTAGTGGACAAGTTATAAAGATGTGAATAACAATGTGCCATTAATTCATTAGATTTTTTAGTGGCGGCATAAATACTAATTGGATAATCTACGTTATCGTCTGTTGAAAATGGTTGCTTTTTGTTCATACCGTAAACACTAGAGCTACTGGCATACACCAAGTGTTTAACATCGTTATGACGACATCCCTCAAGAATATTCAAAAAGCCAACCACATTGCTTTCGACATAACTATGTGGATTTTGCAAACTATAACGCACACCAGCTTGAGCCGCCAAATTACAAACTGCGTCAAATTTAAATTTAATAAATAATTGCTCCATCGCTGATCTATCCGTAATATCCATCTTGATAAAGGTATAGCACGGAAATATTGTCGAACTAACTTCCAAATTATCCGCGACAAATTCACGATTTATACCGGACTCCTGCAAACGTGCATACTTTAAATTTTGATCATAGTAATCATTAATATTATCAATCCCAATGATCTCATGACCTTTACTGGCTAAAGCTTTTACCAAATGAAAGCCAATAAACCCAGCACTACCTGTTACTAATATTTTCATATAAACCTCTTTTACAAACATTTTTTGTAATTTGCCAACCATTCATTTAATACCAACATGCTAAACTGCATCCGAACCCTACCTTTATCTAAAAATACTGTTTGCAAATAATCTAAATTCATGCCAATATTATTCAAGTGTATAAAGTACTCATTAAAATTTCGTGACTGCATCCACTCTTCAATCCACTGCTCCATCGGCAAGACAAAACCTTGTTTTTTTCTGTAAATGAAATCTTTAGCAAAATATTTCTCACCAAGTTGTTTCAATAATAATTTTCCACAACCATTTTTATCAATTTTTAGATTATCAGGCAGACAATAGGCTAATTCAACTACCGACCTAGATAGATAAGGACAACGTCCCTCAAGGCTCACCCCTGATGACATGCGATCAAGTTTTACCAATAAATCATTCGCTAACCAAGTTTGTATATCAACCGACTGAGCAAATTGTAACGAGGTACTATTTTGCACGGGATAATAACAATATTGTTGATAATCAAGCGGTGGCAACGTAGGATTAAATAAATTATGTAAATCATGCATTGAGGCAACTAGCGGAAATCCAGAACCAAGCTCATTCGATTGATAATTAATATATGGCTGCAATAATGGTTTTGGTTTTGTAAAATAGTTCACTAATTTAGTAACAATATTATTATTTGGAGTACCTTCTACATATTTATTGTAATACCCATAGCCACCAAATATTTCATCCGCACCCTCGCCAGATAGCACAACTTTTACATGTTTACGGGATTCATGCGATAGCCAAAATGTAGGTAGAATCGCTTGATCACCAATTGGTTCATCCATAACTTTAATCACTTCAGGAAGTAAACGCTGAAATGAACTAGAATCAAAGTAAAAATGATGGTGCTGACTGCCAATTTGTTTGGCAACTAATTTGCTATAAACGCTTTCATCACATTTTGCATCATCAAACCCCATCGAGAAAGTTTGTAACGGAACTGTAGCAATTTTACTAGCGAGAACAGCGATAATTGAGCTATCCAACCCACCAGAGAGAAAAACCCCAACAGGAACGTCGGCTAACAACCTGCCTTTTAACGAATCAGTTAACGCTGTTTCTAATTCAGCCACTGAATGTTTTTGAGTTTTCCCACTCTTCAACTGATAATACTGGCTTATTTTATAGTCAAAATCTTTTAAACTAAATTCAAGCCTATGCCCTGGTAACAGCTTTTTCATTCCATTAAAAATGGTTTTCTCACCTGAAATAAAATGAGTCAAGACATAATCATAAATTGCATCTTGATTAATCGAAAAATCCCCAAGTATCTTATTTATTGCAAAAGTGTTAGAGCTATAAAGAAATTTTTGTCCATCATAGAAATAATAAAATGGTTTTTCTCCAAATCGATCTCGGGCAAAATGAATCTTTTGAGAAACTTTATCATAAATAACAATTGCAAACATTCCATCGAGCTTTTCAAGTAATTTCTCAATGCCCCAAGCAAAATAACCGTGCGCTAAAACCTCGGTGTCACTATTACTCACAAAGTTATGTCCTAATTGAATTAATTCCTTTTGCAATTGAGGATAATTATATATTTCACCATTTTGAAAGGCAACAATTTGCCCGTTGTTTGCATAAAAAGGCTGCCAACCATGCTCTATGTCTATAATTGATAAGCGACGCATCCCAAGAAGAATATTATCCTCAATATAACGACCGTCACCATCTGGTCCACGCAACACCATGGTATTAAGCATTGTATCTAATGCATTTTCTTGTAATTTTTCTGTTTTATGTAAATATCCTGCTATTCCGCACATTGCACAACCTCTTTAATTATTTATTATTTTTTTCACAATTAGTACTTTTTTTAATGGTATTGACTCTTTAGAATGAACAAACTGCTTTCCAATAAACTCTGCCCCATATAAATTGAAATGTGCAGCATCCATATAGGCAACAATATTTTTATCTCCAACATATGGATAAAATTTATTTTCATCAATAAGCATTTGGTTTATATTTAAATAATACAAGTTATCATGTTGCCCTACAATTGATTCAATATATTTGTTTATTTCCATATTATCATCCATTTCTATCTTGGATGGTGCTTGTAGAAATTTTGGTAACATTGACTGTCGAATCATTTTTGAGATTGAGTCGTCTTTTGCCTTTGGTGGCTCCTCCATAATAATTACAGTTTTATTACTCTTTAAAAATAAATTTATTGTTTTTTTAAACTCATCAGCAAACTTAAATTTTTGAGGAGCTCTCGCTCCATTTGGTAAATAATTTGCATATGCCCCAGAAACAATAATAATATCAAAGTTACTGTAATTATTTGTTACATATTTAATCTGTTTTTCACATAAATCAGGTAACCAAATATTCGGATCATCGCTCGGTAAACTATTATTGACATTTATTAATGGATAACACGAGGCAACATTTAATTCCTTAATGTTAAACCCATATTTTTCAGCTATCTCACCCCAAAATGGGCTATACATGCCGGCATGAGAATCTCCAAATAATAAAATTTTTGGTGAACTATTATTTTTTAGTTTACTAATAATACAAGACTGTTTAACTGCATCACCGTTCCAACAATATGGATCAGAAAGAAATAAAGATTCTGTTTTTGTAATATCGTTTAAACGAGATTCAACTCCTGAATTTAAAATAATATAACCGCAACTTATTAAAATTACTAAAGAAGGTATTAACCAAATGTAAATAATAATCGCTAAATTGCTCAACTTTAATTTCTTAACTGGCTTCTCAATAAAAAAATAACTTAAAACTGAAGTTATTAAGATTAGCAATACTAATATAATTATTTTTACAAAATTCAAATTCGTATTTATAAAGAAATAATGATAAAACGCCAAAATTGGCCAATGCCATAAATATAAAGAGTATGAAATTAATCCAATAAAAACAAATAAATTTAACCTTAAAATTCTATTAATGCAAGAATTTTGATAGATATTACCAGCAAGGATAATCAAAGCTGCGCCTAAAGTTGGCAAAAGTGCAGCATAACCAGGAAAAAGAGTTAAACTAGTATAGAAAAATATTGAATACCCAATACAAATTGTTCCACAAAAAGAATATATATGACCTATATATTGTCTATACTTCTCATTTATTATAGAAATTTTCAAATTGGAGCTTAACATCAGTGCAAGAATTGAGCCAATCATTAACTCATATGCTCGACTAAAAATTAAATAATAACCATCAGAATTTAAATGGTAATTTGTATAATATATGGCAATAAATAATGACAAACATAAAAATAAAGATGCTACAAATAAACTTAAATTAGCTCGTCTTCGACAAACTACCAATATTAATGGCCATAACAAATAATATTGTTCTTCAACAGAAAGAGACCACGTATGCAATAGAGGAAATTCGCTTGCACCTAAAGTAAAATAATTATCTTGAAAAAGGAACCACATGTTTGACACATAAAAGTTCGTCGCAAATAGAGATTTAGCCAAATTATTAAGATCACTTGGTAATAGAAAAAATACGCCAATAACTAAGGTTATAAATAAGACAGCAAGCAACGGAGGCAATATCCTTTTTATCCGACGAGAGTAGAAACCAATAAAAGTAAATTTATTTAATTCAACTTCTTTATAGATAATTGAGGTGATTAAATATCCAGAGATTACAAAAAAAACATCTACTCCGACATACCCACCAGGCAACACTGATGGTGATATATGAAAAATTATTACAGAAATAACTGCAATAGCTCTTAATCCATCAATATCTGGGCGATAATCCAACACCTTATTTGCCATAATATTTAATTCTCGTATCCATAAGAGAACCAGCCTCATCAAATATGGTGGCATAATCATCCAACATATCATTATAGGAGGTTATTAATTTAAAAATTAGTTTACTATTTAATGCAAATTTCTTACGCAATCCTTCATCTTCAAGCAAACTAAGTAGATGCTTAGCCAAAACAGAGTGCTCATCAGGCGCATAAAATAATGCATTAACATTCTGGCGAACCTGTTCTACAATACCGAATACAGGAGTTGTAATAATTGGCAATCCAAAATACATTGCCTCAAGTATCACTCGTGGAAAACTTTCTACTCGGGAAGAACAGACGAACATATCAGCAATAAAATAATACTTATATATTTCCTTCGTTTCTGGAATAATTAAAACATTCTCACGAAATTCTACAGGCAAGGCTCCACGCATAGCATGTAATTCTTGACTATATTCCGAATCTCGATCACCTACTATCAATATTTTTAGCTGAGATTTAACGCTATCTAGCAATTCAGCATACGCTTTTACTAAATCATGTTGCCCTTTTCTTGCACAAACAGTACCAGGCAGCAAAATAACAAGTTCATTTGATTTAATACCTAACTCTAACCTGAGTGTAGCTCTATCATAATCTTTAATCCATGCTTCTATTCGCTCTGGATTTAAACCATTATGAATTACTCTGAAATTATTATTAAAATTTAATGGCAATTTTTCAGCGGAAGTTGTTTTTGCAACAAATACCACGGCATATGGATTACCAAAAGCTTCTAATGCAGATTGACGAATATATTCTGGAAGTTTATCATAATACGTTTCAAATCGCTCGCTCTCCCGAATGTTCCATACTGATGGCACGCCAGCTATTTTGGCAGCCATAATTACATAGAATAATTCCATCGTATTGGCATAGACAACATC
>JAIEMU010000021.1 GCA_019751895.1 Sphingobacteriaceae bacterium
TGGCGAAAGCAACTACCTGATTTTTGGTGATTGAGGAAGTAAAAATACCGATTGAAGTAAAAGCAGCACCCAACAAAAACAAACCTATGTAAGAACCTATAATAGCACCCGAATCGACATTTCCCTTCGGAAAACTTAATTGATAAATGCTGTAATAATAAACAAGTGTAGGTAGTAATGAAAATAATACCAACACCAAACAAGCCAAATATTTAGCCATAATAATTTGCCAATCGGTAATGGGACGGGTAGCCAACAAAACATAAGTACCCTCTTTTCGTTCTTCGGCAAAAGAACGCATGGTGATGGCAGGAATTAAAAAAATAAATAGAAATGGAGCAAGGCTAAAGAAACTTGTCAATTCGGCATATCCATAATCAATGATGGAAGTATCTGGAAAAAACCAAAGCAACAAACCACAAGCCAACAAAAAAACACCTACCGTAATGTAGGCCATTAAAGAGTTGAGATAACTAAAAAATTCTCGTTTAAAAACTGCGTACATTAAAAATTAATTTATCGCCGAAGTTAGTAAATATAGAATTGAGAACAAAAATATCCGAAGGCTTATTTAGCTAAATATATTTCAGCAAACCTGGCATTTTTTGTCCTCTGATTTCAAAGGTGGCTTTTAGCCAAAATAGAAAAAGCACGGGAACGACAATAAACGATAGTTTATTAAATTCCCATGCTTTTTGAAATTCAAAATGTACAAAATGAACTGTAGCTCTTGTTAATCCGCAGGCATAGCATTCCATACCTGCCAATTGTTTGGATAAACAAATGCTTTCGCCCTTGTCAAAATAATTTGAAGGGAGAATTAATACCACAAAAGGCGCCACAATTGTTGTGATAACTCTTGTGTAAAATACAATTCGTTGTAGCATTTTTTTTTAGAATTTGTCTTTGTAATCGCCACCGTTAGGTTTCAAATCGCCTGTTACAATTCTAATTAAATCGATAAGCGACCAAATACCGCAACCTCCTAAGGTTAATAATTGGATTACACCAGCTACAGGATAACCTAAATAAAATCTGTGGATACCCAAACCTCCTACTAATAATACCAAAACCAAAGCGATAATTTGACTTTTATCTGCGCTAGCTGCCGCTGGAGAGGATAATTGATCTTTTTTAGCTGAAATAGTGGTGGTTGCACCTGCGTTTGTTTTTTCAACTGGAAATGATGCGTAAGCACCAAATACAGACACGAAAAACAAAGCTACTAATGGAAATAATAATTTTAATCTCATTGTTTAATTGTTTTAATTTAATAATTTCGTTAATTAACTCAAACCTAATAAAAAAAACATTGTTTTGTAAGTTTTCATGAAAAATATAATTACTGTCATTTTTTTTCTCCTATCAAGTTTCTGCTTTGCTCAAGATAAATTTGAGTTTATGGGCATCGTGAAAATCAACGGAGACGACAAAAGTGTAATCACCTACCGCTTGGTTTTTACCGAAAAAGATGGTCTGATAAGCGGACATTCGATAACCGATTTGGGCGGTGCACACGAAACGAAGAATAGCATTTCGGGAACTTACAATAAAAAAACAAAAGATTTTTTTTTCAAAGAAAATGCTATTATTTATACCAAATCGAAATATAGCGACAATCAATTTTGTTTTATCAATTATACCGAAAAATTAAATTTAAAAAATGTTTCTAAAATTGATGGCGATTTTAAAGGTTTGTATGCCAACAAAACCAAGTGCATTGATGGAAAACTAACTTTGGTAAGTGCCAAAAAGATAGAAAAATTGGTAAACGTGGTCAGTAAAAAAATAGCCAAATCGAATAAAATTAACGATGCGACAAAAGCAAGTTTAAATCCCAATAATATACTTGATAGCTTGAAAAGAAATAATTTGTTGAAAAACCAAAATTTGACTCTTTTTACCCAAAACAATGAATTGCTGTTTGAAATATGGGACGACCAAGTAGAAGATGGCGATGTGATTAGCTTGTTTCAAAACGATAATTTGATATTGAACAATTACAAGGTATTGAACAAGAGAAAACAATTGAAAATACAATTGAATGCAAAAAAAACGACTTTCAAAATCGAAGCCCTAAACGAAGGCGAAATGAAATTGAATACCACCACCATTCAAATTAATGATGAGGGTAAAAAAATTGACTTAATTTCTATCCTTAACGCCAAAGAATCTGCTTTTATTACGATTATTAGGGAATAATTGCTTGTTTATTTTCACGCAAATAGAACACGGATGAAACAGATTTCAACGGATTTTATTTTTTTTCACGCTGATTACGCTGAGAAACGCAGATGTTATCTTCTTTTTGTCACCATCTCTATCCGTAGTGTTAAGCGCAGCGTCACTACGGATGTATCATAAAAAGTAGTCTTTGACTACGTTGTTGAACACATTTTTGTCACCCTGAGGATACGAAGGGTGTAATTGGTAGCCTAATATCACATCTAAAATCTCACAATCTACCTGTGATCAGATTCTTCACTGCGTTCAGCATAACAAAGTGGGATAAACAATCAAACTTCTATTTTCTCCGACATTTTGCAAATGTCGTAGGTAATCTTTTGAATCAGATTAAATTGTTCGATGATGCTAATTTCCTCTGTGTTTCTATTCAAATAATTATCAATTTTATTTATTATCAATGGCTTATAATCTTCGTTGGCTTTGTGGGTAGAAATATTATCGATGGCATATTTCAACAAAGCAATCGTATTATCCGCAATTGGTTTCAGCTCTTGATAATCGCTCAATCTATACTTATTGTCTTTTTGATACAAAGACAAGCTTGCCATATAAGACGACAACAAGTAATTTAAGGAAGTAAACTTATGTAAATCAATCACAAACAATTGTTTACTTTTAGGTTCTGATAGCATTCGTTGAAAAAGAGTGGCTAAATTGGCAGTGTTTACATACACTTGCTTTCTAGCTACTTTGTAGGCGGTGGTGTCTTCACTGTTTTCGAAATAGTTTTTTGTAATTTCTTGATAGTAGTTTAAATTGGCTCTTAAAATACTAATCATTGCCCTTTTCAATTTGCCATGCTCCCAATTTGGGAACAACAAATAACTTCCTAAAATAGCAATTGCCGAGCCAATTAAGGTGTCATAAATGCGTTCTCTAACGACAGACAAGCCTCCCAAATCTAAAAAATTGAAGAGTAGAAGTGTAAAAGGCGTTAAAAAGAAAACACTAGTTACATAGCTTTTGCGATGAAAACTGTAAGCGCCTACCATACAAACCAACAGAAAGCCAAACAATATGTTTCTATCTTTTATATATACCAAAATCAGCATACTAACCAAACCGCCCATTATCGTACCTATAATTCGTTCGTAGTTTCGTTTTTTGGTTACACTAAAACCAGGCTTTGAAATCACCAAAATGGTTAATAATATCCAATAACTATACGAAGCCCAACTTTGGTAGGTGCTTAGCAAACGAGAAACGATAAAACCAAGCAACATCACAATAGAAACACGAAGCGCATGCCTAAAAATCACGGATTTGAAAGTCAAATTTTCGATTAACAACTCTTTTGCAAAGTTCTGACTCGATACAAATTGTTTAACATCAATATTTCGAGTTTGTATGTTTTTCTTTTCGGCTTTGTTAAAATAACCTACAATATTTCTCAATCTTGCGATGATGTTTTCTACATTTTGCTCAATATTTTCCAAGGCAATTACGCCTAAATTTTTAGACAATTCGCTGCGATGACTTTCTTCTATTAAAGCAATTTTGTTTTTAATTTCAATCGCATCTTGAATTAATTTTGTGTTAAAAACTGGCGTTTCGCCTGTTTGCAAAGCGAAAGAAACACGCTCTAAGGCATCGGCAAGTTTATTGATTATGTTTTCAAAATCCACCAATACACCTTGTTTATCAAACTGCTGATGCAAGCTTTTATAATCGTAATAGGTGGACATAATTTGTTCAAACAAATCAACTGTATCCACAAAAACCATCAACAAAAAACGACCCTCTGGGGTTGAATCTTTAATGGAAGTTCGGGTTTTGAAAAGCATTTCCCTTACCTCATCTTGTTTTTCATGTACAGCGATTTGCACTTTCAATAATTTGGCAAAATTGGCATCATAATTTACACCTTTGCGGTAAAAATTAGCTTTAATTCTTAAAAAAACAGCAATTTCTACAATCGATTCACTGAGCAATTGTTGCGCCATGCGGTATGGTTTTATTTTATAAACCGAATAGCTTAAAATGGTGTACCACGCCCCACCGAGAAACAACAAGCCTGAAGAAACAAAAACTTCTCGCCATGGCCTAACATCATCAATATTGACCACCATTACCAACAAAACCCCTACACCAACTGCCGCTGCTCTAGCTCCATACAACACAAACATGGAAAAAATAAAACTAGATACCGCAAGAACAATGGCGATAAAAAAAGAATTTTGATTGGTTAAGCCCGTTAAAAGTGAGAAAATAAAAATCAAAAGCGTGGTCACCATCATCGCATTTCGTCGATGGCGAATAGGGCCTGGAGAATCTACAATACTCACGCAAAGTACGCCTAAAGAAAGTGTTACACCATGTTGCAACATACCAAAATGAGCCATCACTAAGGCTGGCACCAATAAACCTACCGAAGTGCGCAACCCCTCGGCAAAGTAGGTGCTCAACAAAAAGCTTTGTGTGGTTTTTATAGGATTATTGTTCATGAAATATTTTTTTTTTTACGAATTGATAAAGTTTGAAACCACTCTTATTTTATCAATCAAAGTTTCAAAATAAGTACCTATACTCAAACCATTATTGTAAGTGAAATAAATATAAATTACAAACAAAAACAACGCCATAATGATCAATTTTCTATACATAAAGGATATAAAAATCAACAACAAAGGAATTAATGTGAGCCAAAAAGCATTAATTTCATATACTTTTATTTTTTCGTCTTTCACTTTGGCATAAATAAAATTGCTGTGCACTCCTGAATCATTTGTATGCTTTACATATAAAAAAGTAGATTTTTCAATCGGTAAATTAATGGTTGAAACACCGTTGTTGAAATCTAAAATTTGCGTAAAACCATTCACACTAAAAGTATAATTTCCTCGAATTTCAGTTATCGTTTTTTTTAAAGAATCAACTACCATTACATCCACTTTTTTATTTTGAAGCGGATTGGTTTTCAATACAAATTTTTCGATAATTACACTTTGCGAATAGGCGGTAGCATTTATAAAAAATAAACAAAGCAAAATTTTCAAACTTCTCATTCTAAAGATCTTTTATTGTAAATTAAATAACCTAGGTGAAAAAACAAACCATTTCTATGGTATTTTTCATCGTATATGTTGTAATTTAGGCTGATAGGCCCAAAAAAACTCGAATAAACTAAACCTGCGGTAGCGGCATAGCGCCAATTTTGAAAGGCATTTGCATAAGAAATACCTTCCTCGCCTTTCCTTCTAAATTCTTTGTAGGGTACAAATACATAACCTTCTAATCTAAAATCGATATTCTTTTTGATAGAAAAAACACTTTTCAAACCTCCAGCAACATAAGAAGAAGCTCTAAAGTTTTCAAGAAAAAGCGATTTACTATCTTGAAGTGGGTGAAAAGCTGGCATCGCCAACAAAGTAGAATAATAATTAGTAAAAAGAGGTTGATTAGAAAAAACACCTTCAACAAGATAACCTAAGGCATATTTTTTATCGATATGAAAGTAATTTTCGTTGCTAAATTTAATCGATGCCCAACTTCGGTTGGTCAATACTTTTTTCGATTCGTTTAATAAATCTTGGTTTAAAATATTGCCAGCTAAATAGTTTTCTACGCCTGAGAAATAATTTAGATTGACCAAATAAGAACTACCTCGGTTGGCATATTGTTTTCTGTTTAAGCTATTTTGCTCAAAAGACAAAGTATTTTTAAACACCTCAAACTCCGTTTTGTCCAATTTATCTCCTATTTCAAAAGTATTATTGGGACTATAATTATCAACATTCGTAATCAACGCCGTATTTAATGTGATTTTTCCATTTTTATTCAAAGGAATACCTACTTTAAAATTCAATTTTTTATCCGATTGATCGATATAAACTGGATGTGGATTATCTAAAAAAATCTCGCTGATATTATAAAAATTCAAATGATTGTACACAAAATCTACGCCAAAAAAGATAGGATATTTAGTTGAATAATCCACCCTAGCGCTTAGGTCTATCGACTCATAAAATTTACCTGAATAGTAATCAAGCCCAAAATTATAGGCTTTTCTATCTAGATAACTATACTTAAAGCCTAAAAAAAAGGCGCTGATAGGTCGGGTAGAAATATTACCTCCGATATCCAATTTGATGTTTTTTCGTGGTTGAGCTACAATTTCAAATTTATACCGTTCAACAATTGGGTCGTAATACAAACGGGGATAAATGTTTTCAAAAATTTCGTCCGCTACCAACTTAAAATAGCCTGATTTTAAATCTTGTATAGTATTGTTCTTTTTTTTAAAAAATCGTTCGATATAAACTTTTTGTTGACTATTTACGCCTGAAATTACAATATCGTCAATAAAAATCGTTGTTTCTTTGGCATTAAAAGCGGTTCTTTTGTTTGATATTTCTTCCTGCGGAACGGTTCTCGACACCGAAGCTTTAATTTTATCAATATTGGCTATGGTGCTGTCGTATCCCGATTTAATGAGTTCGCTTACAGGAGAGAAATCTAATGAGCTATAATTTTCTAATTTAGGTTTGATATAAATTCCTTTTTCATTCACTATCGTTGTGTCTGGTTTAGAATTAAACATATAGATTAACAATTTACTAATCGTTCTATCGTCAATATTTTTAGGATATTCTGTTAAACCCTGAGCCGAAACATCAACCCCTATTAAATAGTCGGGATTAAATTCTGTTTTCATCACATCGGTAGGAAAATTATTATAAATACCGCCATCAAACACGTATTTGTCCTCAATTTTTATCGGTCGATAAACTAATGGAACCGCCATACTGCCTCTTACAGCTTCTGCTAAATTCCCTTTTTTCAGCACGATGCTTTCTTTTAAAAGCACGTCTGAAACCATACACCGAAAAGGAACAAATAATTTATCGAAGTCGTTTTTAGATTTTTTTGAGGCTTTCAAAAACAATTCTAGCAGCGAAAAATTTAAAGGAACATCAGAAATTAAATTGGGATTTATATTTAATTTAAGGGTTGAATCTCTACTTAATTTGATGGAAAAAAAAGAGGCATTTACATTTTCTTTCTGAAAAAAGAAGGCATAATCGCTGTTAAACTTTCCTTCAACCCAATTTTGAAAATCATTTTTCAAAACAATTTCTTCAATTTGTTTGGGCGAATAACCAGCTGCATACAAAGCGCCCACTGCTGCACCCATGCTAGTACCTGTGATGTAGTCTATCGGGATATTATGCTCCTCAAGCGCTTTTAAAACACCAATATGCGCCACACCCCTCGCTCCTCCTCCACTTAAAACCAAACCTACTTTTTGCGCATTTACATTCTTACAAAAGCAGAATATAAATAGAAAATATAAATAGTTTTTAATGCGCATAAATCACCGAAATATTTTTGAAGTGCTTTTGAAGGGATTCGAACCCCCATCATCAGAACCGGAATCTGACATTCTATCCATTGAACTACAAAAGCATTTTTATTTAGAATGTCACAAAAATATAAAAGAAATTTCTATTAAACGTTGCTTTTTAAATTTTCTGCTATTAATAAATTGATAATTCCATCCACCAAACCAACTTTTGGTACATAAATTTGTTTAATTGCCGTCCACTTCATCAAACTTAAATAAATCACACAAGCGGGAATGATTACATCGGCACGATCAGGTTTTAAATCAAAAACACGAATACGATCTTTTAAACTGTATCCATTCAAATCGTTATACAAATTATTTAATTTGGTGATTGACAAAGGCAAATCATCACCCAATTTACTCATTCTAAATAATTTATTTATGTTTCCTCCCGTACCAATTGCCGCTAAGTTTTTAACACCTTTGGTGTTTTCTTTAACCCAACTTTTCATTTCTAACCAAGTCTCTTCCTTATCTTGATTGTCTAAAATACGGATGGTACCAATGTTAAATGACCTTGAACACACCAATTCTCTATTTACAAAAACCGAAACTTCGGTACTTCCTCCACCTACATCAATGTATAAATAATTTTTCTTTACATCCAAGGTTTGCTCAATATGATTGGCATAGATAATATTAGCCTCTCTTTGTCCGCCCACAATTTCTATATCAAGATTGGCTATTTCACGAATTTTTTCCACCACTTCTTGTCCATTTTCAGCTTCTCGCATAGCCGAAGTGGCGCAGGCTATATATTTTTTCACCTGATAAACATCCATCAAATTTTTGAATGCGGACATGGTTTTTATCATGTCTTCAATTTTTTTTGGCGATATTTTTTTATCCAAAAAAGCATCATCTCCCAAACGTAAAGGCACTCTTACCAAGGTGTTTTTTTTATAATCAAAGCCTTTTTCGTTCGTAATAATATCTGCAATAAGAAGTCTTACCGCATTCGAACCAATATCTATGGCAGCGTATCTAATCATTTTGGTTATTGGTGTTTGTTTTTTAAATAATTATAAGTTTGTACTTGTGCTCGAATTTTAAGTTTCGATCTATTTTTATGGTATTTATTGTCGTTAAGCTTTGTAATATCTCTAGCTTTTACATTGTCTTGCAATTGAAACTCGATAATGTCTTTTATTT
>JAIEMU010000194.1 GCA_019751895.1 Sphingobacteriaceae bacterium
TAAAATCATTATTAGTTTATAAATATTTGCATTATTCTTAACCTTTAACCTAACATTACAAGGTTTAGTTGTTGCCTTTGTTGTTGTGAGTTTATTGATATGTTTACTTCTTCCTTTATTGAATCTAAATTAATCCCATTTTGTGCTTTATTATTTGGTTTTGGCATTGCAACGTCAACTGCGTTAATGTCATTTAGTTCTATTTTAATGGCTGTGCTGGTTGTGAGTAATAAATGTTGTCGCCAACAATTAAAATGCACACTACAAAATAAATATGTTTTGGCTTGTTTTATGTTTTTTATTTTGGTATTGTTAGCCTGCTCGTGGAGTTCTGGTTTAGTAAATGAACGATCTAAAATGGTGATACACCTGATTGAATATGCCATGGCGCCATTAATTTGGGTCGGGGTTCAAATGCCTAATGCCGCTAAGAAGCTAATTAAAGCCTTTGTCTGTGGGGCTTTGTTAAGTGGAATACTTTCTATTATTGCATATCTATTTAAATATCCAATTTTGCAGGGACGTATTGATACAATTTTTTATTGGACAGTTTTTCGCGGACATCTGTTGCATGATGTTTTTTTGGCTATTGCATCTAACTTTATATTGTGGTCAATTCTAGATTCTACCGCAATTAAAACTAGCCAACGGTTGTGGTTGATTTTGGCCTATTTAGTTTGCTTAGTAGATATTATGTTTCTAGTTCAAGGGCGTACTGGAGAAGTAATGATGTTGGGTATGAATTTGCTGGTTATATTATTTCGCTTTAAGGTTAGAGGCGTTTTGTATGCTCTGTTGACTGCAATAATTGTGATTCCTTTACTTTATCAGTTTGCACCAGCTGTCAAGGCTGGTATCGCATCATATCGTAATGATCAAGTCCAGCTGCAGTATGGAAATACGGACACCAGTACAGGATTGAGACATCAATTTCATCAAAATACGTGGGTTATTATTAAACAAGCTCCTTTAATTGGACATGGCACAGGTAGTTTTACTCAACAATATTCAAAATTAATACAAGGGACAACTCAAATGCCGACGAGTAATCCGCATAGTGATTGGCTGTTGATTGGTGCTGAATGGGGCTTACTAGGCGTGCTTCTAGTTGTGTGGATAGTGATTAGTAATTTCTGGGTTTTATTAAAGTTATCTGATTCTTCGCGGGCAATGGGAGTAGCTTTGTTGACGGGGTATTTAATTGCCACTACGCAGAATTCTTTTTTTATGGACAATGTGACAGGTTTTGCATTTATATTTTTAAGTTTGAGTTTAATTAAACTTGGTGAGTTGAACTCTAGTGAACACAAAATAAGCTGTACAGATAAATTATGAGTCAATTACCGATTAGTGTAATAATAATTGCTAAAAATGAAGAGCATAATCTGCCTCGCTGCTTGAATTCTTTACGCGGATGGGTTAGTGAAATAATTGCCGTGCTTAATGACTGCCATGATAAAAGTGAAGAAATTTTATTGTCAGTTGGCGCAAAGGTCTATCAACATGAATGGCAAGGTTTCGTTAAACAAAAAAATATTGCTTTAAATTATGCGAGTAATAACTGGATTTTTAGTATTGATGCTGATGAGGAAGTTACACCAGCTATGCGCAATGAAATTGAAGGCATAGTGAATAGTGAAAGCGAAGCAGGCATATCTGGAGTAAGTTTTTGTCGTAAAACTTGGCTATTAGGACGCTGGATTAAACACGGTGATTGGTATCCAGATCGGGTAATCCGGCTATTTAAAAAAGACTGTTCACAATTTGAAGGCAATTATCTCCATGAGAAATTGGTGGTCAAAGGTCGTGTTCTTAAGTCTAAAACCAACTTACTTCACTATAGCTTTCCTAGTATGTATCTTTTCTTGAGTAAGAATGATTCTTTTACGCGTGCTTTTATTACAGCTAATCTTGGGCGAAAGAACTTTAGCGTTACAGGAACCGTTCTGCGTTCTTTTTGGAAGTTCTTTCGTGGATACTTTATCAAGCTTGGTTTTATGGATGGCTATCCTGGGTTTATAATTGCTGTACAGCAAGCGTATAGTACGTTTTTTCGGTATAACATGCTGCTTGAATATCGACTGCAAGAAAGGTTGTTCTATTTGGATAAAGAAGATGAGTGAATTTACTCAAGAAACTCTACGGATGAGAAAGTATTTTTCAAGTGCCGCTCTTTGTGGGCTCGTCGCTTGGATTTTACTCAACCTCGTGTTTAACTTAGTTGCACAGGTGAATTTGAAATTATTGTCGCAAACTTCCTGCCTTAGTCCACATAATAACGCGTGTATTATAGATGTTACTTATAGACTTGGCACTAATCGTAAGCAATTAATAGATAACTTGTGGATGGGTAATCAAAAAGGGAATCATTTAGTTATAAAGAGCGTTAGGGTTTTAAATAGTTTTAATTATGAAATGGCAAACATAGACTTGAATCGCTTAACAACCATCTCTGAGCTATTAAATGTAAGCAGGATGCCGTTAATTATTACAACAAATTCAGGTGCTAAACAAAGTAGCCATATTTTTCCTCGAGTTATAGATATTTCTCTAATCTCTCTTTTTATCACTGCAATGTTATCACCGATAATTTTACTCATTGTATTTGTTCGGTATAAAATGAAAAATTTGTTTATACTCCCTCTCCTGAATTTAAACAATAAATTATTGAGCTTAAATTTTTTTAGGTTTATTGCTGCTAGTATCGTAGTATTCTTTCATTTTGGTGGCGATTTAATTCGCAATTCAGTCTCGCGAGTTTTTATTTGTGGTCCTCAAATGGTAACATTTTTCTTTGTACTCTCAGGGTTTGTTATGATTATTGCTCATTATAATAAACAAAATGAAGGTGCGGTGGCTTATTACAAACTCAGACTAGCTAGATTATATCCAGTCTATTTGGTTGCGTTATTGTTGCAAATAAGAAGTAATAGCAGTTTTTTTGATGTTTCGCTAAACACTTTGCTTATTCAGGCTTTCGTTCCCGGTAGATCTCTAGCAATTAATCAGCCCGGTTGGTCGTTGAGCGCGGAGGCATTTTTTTATTTGTGTTTTCCTTTGCTATTATTTGTGTATCGTAAACGAAATATTTTATTTAACATTTGCACCTTGTTATTATTTATTTTATTAAGTATTATGATGATGTATTATGTCAGCAATATCTTTGTTAGTGATAATCGTATCCAGTTTCTTGAATATTTTCCTTTAATTCATTTTGCTAGTTTTGTTCTGGGTAATATGATTGGAGTAATCTATTTAAATAGAGGAAAATTGAAATCTACTTCAGTTTGTGTCAATTCGTTGCTGGTCGGTGTTAGTTTTATTTTAATGGTGCTAGATTTAAACAATGGTGGCTTCATTAAACATCTTACGTCGCTTATCCCTGATGTGATTGTTAATGCGCCATTTTTTGCATTATTTATTCTGTGTATGGCAGTATGTGAGAATAGCATTTTTCACCTAATGATACAAAATAAAATTTGTCTTAGGCTTGGAGATTTGAGTTATTCAATTTATATTTTACAATTCTTTGTGTTTAATAAGTTAGCTAATATTATGTTGCTGCTCAACTCTCAGTGGTTACAATTTGTTATTCCATATATTTTATTATTAGGGTTATCTTTGGTGACATATAAATTTATTGAAGTCCCATGTAAGAAACTTATATTAAGAGCATGTTCAAATAAAACTATCAGGGTTGTTATGCCATGATAAGTGATATTCCATTATTTACCGATAGCCAAAAAATTCTTATAGTAGATACTCAACTAGCTGGTCATCATGTTCTATGGTTGTGTCTGACTGCTAAAGTAATGTTGGAACGAGGTTATTCGGTTGTTTTGGTGGTTAATCAAGATTCTATTGCAGTTCAAAAACGGATTGAGCAAATTGATAAGCGACTACTTAGCCAAATAGAAATTATTGCATCCAGCCTGAATAAAAAAACATCACTAAAAACATATTTTGCGGAAATTAATCGTTTATTTAACGAATGTGGTGGTCATAAAGTTTTATTTAATAATTTTGATACGATGGCTTCAAAATTATTTCGTTGTGTTACATTTGGGTATAAGCCACCCATCGAACTTTATGGTAAGGTATCCATCATTTATCATCGCCCGCGTCCGTTGGATGACACTCAACATTCAATAGGAGAAAGTTGGAAAAGAATTGGACTGAATAAATTGATCAAAAGTAAATTCTTCGTCAATATATTTTTACTGGATCCA
Organism: Sphingobacteriaceae bacterium; assembly: GCA_019751895.1. Lineage (GTDB taxonomy): Bacteria > Bacteroidota > Bacteroidia > Sphingobacteriales > Sphingobacteriaceae > Pedobacter. The sequence continues at coordinate 4,230 of JAIEMU010000194.1, forward strand.
TTTATTGCCGCTAAAGCTTCTACCTTATTATGTCAGTTTGTGAAAATTAAGTTTATCCCGGATCCGTGGATTAGCTCGCTTGAAAATGCAATTTGTCCAGCAGAGTTTGATTTGTCAGATTGTAATTTGAAGTTATTACAATATGGAGTTGGCGATAAACGTAAAGGAACTGAGTTATTATTACGAGCATACAACAGCATTAGTGAACCTTTGTCGTTAACTCTAATTATTGCGGGTGTGCAAAAAAGTTCTGAGATTGCTCGCTTAGTCGCTACGTCAACGCATAAAGTTATTTTAATTGATCGCTTTATTAGTAACGCAGAAGAAAAGTATTTATTTGAGTGCTGTGATGTTGTCGCTATTCCATATTTATCCCATTATGGATCTTCGAACATTTTATCTAAAGCCGCTCAATACAAGAAACCAGTTTTGGCGAGTAATTTTCATCTAATTGGGCGCGTAGTGGATGCAAAAAACTTAGGGTTGAGTTTTAAAGATCAAAGTATTGATGATTTAGTGACAAGGTTGAAAATTTTAGTCAATATAAAGCCTGAAAGCTACGTTGTTGCACTAACTGAATATTCAAAAACGTGTTCTTTTGCGGCATTTGCAGATGCCTTGTCCACTGTTTAGTCAATATATAATAGAGGTGAAATAGAGTAATTATGAAAATTTTTGTGATATCACTGAAGAATGCAGAAATTCGCCGCAAGAATATTAGCGCTCAATGCACCACGCAAGAACTAGCGTTTGAATTCTTTGATGCGGTAGATGGTCGTGTTGCAGGTGTTGCGTTTCCTCATTATTCATCGTGGAAGCGCTTATTTGCATTTGGGTCACCTTTAACTAATACTCAATTGGGGTGCTTTGCTAGTCATTATAACTTGTGGCTCCGTTGCGTCGAGTTGGATAAGGCGATTATTGTTCTAGAAGATGATATATTGTTGGCGAATGATTTTGCAATTAAATTACCTTTTATTTTAAAACAGGTTTCTCAACTGCACTTTTTACGTTTTTGTGGATTAAGGCCGAATATAAGGCCTGTTGTGCAAAATACTGAAATTGTTTGATATTTCAAAGGTGTGAGTGGAACACAAGGCTATGCATTAACACCTGTAGCAGCAATAAAGTTATTAATGAATGCAGCTCAGTGGCTGGAGCCTGTGGATGATTATATTGATAAATCATGGAAGCATGGTATTCCGTCGTATTGCTTAGTGCCATATATAGTAACACCAAATGACGATGAGCCTTCACATATGCAAACAAATACAAAGGCTAAAATGTTCTTTCCTTATAAAATTACTCGTGAGATTTATCGCTTTTATAGTGATACTCGGCGGTTGATTTTTAATTTTAGGTGTGATTTCTAATCTTAGCATCTTTAAAATAATATACTTGAGTTGGTACTAAATTTTTGATACTTCAAATAAAAGGTTTTACATGCACATTCCAAAAATAAATGAACGCTATTCTCTTCCGTTTAAAGGATTTATACCATGTGATGCAGATAGATTATTACTTAAAGAATCAATCTTTTATAAGTTTAAACAGACTGTGCGTTTATATCGTAGATTTTTAACGTTGTTGTTTTATGCTCAAGTAAAATTGGAGAAAGATATTATTCCAACTGATGTAAAAAAAATATTATGGATTAATATTTCTAGCACCAGTATTGGTGATTCTATTATGGAGTTATCGGGTAGAGTATTATTACGAGGTAAGTATCAGCTTGATTTATTGACAGATGTTAAGAATGCACAAATTTATTCTAATGATGATATTTTTGGCAATATATTTAATTCGATAGAACAAATTGATGAGGGGTATGATTTAGTCTTACTTGATATCAATAATACTAAATCTATCAAATTCAAAGCTAAATATTTTCGTCTAACTCCATTTACCCCAATAATGGGTTACTTTTATGGTGCCGATTTTAATCGAATGTTATTTAGTTATAAACGTATTAATGCATTAATTGGCTATCAGTACAGTGATGAGTGGATTAATAATAATGCGCATAATTATTTGTGCCATTCGAGGGTTAAAACATCTTTAATAGATAAACAAATAGTGATTGCTGTTGGTGGTGAGGATCAAATACTTCGTACATACCATCATTGGGATTTAGTGGTAATTATGTTAAGACAAAAGTTTCCTGAATGTTCTATTTTATTAATTGGATCGGTAAATGGTTTAGAGATGGCTACTAAAATAATGAATCTTAATTTGTCAAATGTTACTAGTTTAGTTAATCGACTGAGTTTAATTGAAACTGCCTCAGTTATTAGTCAGGCCAATTATTTTATTGGTGCAGATGGCGGTCTAATGCATGTCGCAGAAGCTTTTGGTTTATCTGGTGTAGTTATATTTGCTAAGTTTCAGGCGGAGTTTCGTTTAGCGCCAAATTCTTTATTGCAACATATTTATACGAATGGTTTGGCCTCTGATATTCCACCAGAACAGATTATAGCTTTGCTTAATGAGGTGATGGTTTCTAAATGTAACTCAGTTAAATCCCACATAAACAAGTAGTGGTATTTAGTAGTTTTACGTATGTTAATAATAAACGTTGGGGAAGTGTATGAGTTTTATCAAAAGATATTTATTCGTGTTTCTTGTGTTGTTCTTTTCTTTGTCAATGTTAATGTTAATGTTTACGTCTGTTTCGTTTACTATTAAGTCACATAATCAAGTTACTCAATATCATGGTGTTTATTGGTTAGATTTTCCTGTTCATGAGTCACAAACAGAGAAAGAACTAAAGAGTATAGCCTCATTGTGTGATGAGAAACTTACTTTATCAAATTTTAAAATAAATAGCTACCTAGTTGTAAATGGTATTAAGCTTGGAAATACAGCATCATCGAATATTTTTAATTTAAGCAAACCGGTTAAAGATTTGAGGATATTGCGTGTTAAATTCTCGCAGGAAAAAATTGACTCAGTCAAAACACCAATGCTATTTATTTTATGTTTTGCATTCTTGCTTTCTGTATTAACTACATTGAGTTTAATATTAATTAAATTTATGAAGAATAGTGAATTTTTTACCCGCGATATTGATGTTGTCTTTTTTAAATCTGAGAAGTTGTTGAGTGTATTGGAGTTAATCACGAAACATGGGGTGTTGTTTTGTCTGATTATTTTTATTGTTAGTAGGTTGTATTTTATAATTGATTTTAAGTTATTAACACTTTTATACCATGGTATCTCATTTCCTAGTTCTATGCTCCAAATGGATGCCGGTTTTTACCTTGGCATCGTAAAGAACGGCTATCTTCACTCAACAATCCCAGATTTTTCTAAGCATACAAATTGGGCATTTTTTCCAGCATTTCCAATAATAATCAAATTCATCGTTGATCTCGGTGGTGATTTTTTAATCTCAGCAATTATTTTTAATCAAATCATAAGTTTTCTGAGTGTTATTGTGCTTTATAATTATCTAGAAATTAGCGCGAGTAAAAACATAGCTAGCTGGGGGGCTCTCTTACTTGCATTTAGTCCCGCAACAATTTATTTTATGAGTCCATATACTGAAGCTCTTTTTATATTTTTAAGCTTGTTTACAGTTAATTTACTCTATCGAGAGAAGTTTTTTTGTGCCGCAATTATTTGTGGAGTTCTGGTGGCAACGAGAGTTGTTGGTAGTGTTATGCCATTGGTTATTTTATTTGTATACAGTCGTAATTATTTTGTAAAAAGTTGCCAAGCATTTGATTTTAAGTTTGTGCTTAAATTTATGCTTATTGCATTAGTGAGTTTTTCTGGGTTGATCGCCTACATGTTTTACCTAAGACATATAACTGGTGATTATTTAGCTTTTTATCACATACAAAAAGCATGGAGTAAACCAGATGTTAGCGGTTGGTTAAATCCAATATTTGCTTTATTCGGATTACTGACAAGTGGCAATCTGATTGATTTAATGTTTTTTTTCTTGTCATTGTGGATTGGATATCTTTTATACAAGTATAAAAGATATAATGAACTGTTCTTCTTTGTTGGATGCTGTCTAGTGCCGATAGCAGCTCAATCGTTGGATAGCTATGCTAGATTCACCTTGGGTAATTATAGTTTTTATATTGCTTTAGCTTTATTTGCTGAACGGCGTAAAATTTATATTGGAGTTTTTACCGTTCTGTTTATGCTAGCCATGCTTGCTTATTTAGTTGTTTGGGTTAGTGGTGGTAGTGGTATACAATAAACATTAATAAAGGCTTTAGTTATTATTTAGCTAAGTGGAAAGCCAAGCGAATTACGAATAATTAAGATAAATATGTATTTTATTAAAATGGGGTTTATTAATTGTTAAAAATAACTAGCAGTATAGTCTTCTTGATTTTGCAACTAATGGGAGTAAACTTAGTTTT
>JAIEMU010000198.1 GCA_019751895.1 Sphingobacteriaceae bacterium
AATTGGCTAAAATTTAATTAAGCTTGTGCTGTTGGCCCACCAAAATTCATCAAAAAGCCGTTATTTTCTTCTTGGCTTTTTATTTGACCATATTGAGCTTCAAACTTAGAAATATTATCCTGCATAGCAGCAACCAATCTTTTGGCGTGTTCAGGTGTTAAAATAATTCTTGATTTAACTTTAGCTTTCGGAATGCCCGGCATAACGCGGATAAAATCTAAAACAAATTCAGTGTTTGAATGCGTAATAATCGCTAAGTTAGAAAAAACGCCTTCGGCTATTTCTTCAGATAATTCAATATTTAATTGATCGTTATTTTGTTCTTGCATAAACAAAAATACATTTGTTTCGTTAGAAAAAGTAAAAAACAAAAAAAAAGTTCTCCAAAATTAATTGGAGAACTTTTTTTTGAAAAAATTAATATTTATGATAGTTCTTTTTTAGAAGCTAACAATTTATCATAATCTTCTTGTGAACCTACAATAATACGTTCATATCCACGAAGACCTGTACCTGAAGGGATTAAGTGCCCAACAATTACATTTTCTTTCAATCCTAGCATATTATCACGTTTACCTGCAATAGCTGCCTCGTTTAATACTTTTGTAGTTTCTTGGAAAGAAGCTGCAGAAATAAACGATTTAGTACCTAATGAAGCTCTTGTGATACCTTGTAAAATAGAACTTGCTGTTGCTGGTCTTGCGTCACGCACCTCAACTTGTTTCATATCTTTACGTTTCAATTGAGAATTTTCATCTCTTAATTTACGTAAGGTGATAATTTGACCTGCTTTTAATGTTTCAGACTGACCAGGGTCAACCACTACTTTTTTGTCATAGATTTCATCATTTTCGTTCATAAAGTCGAAGCGATCTACAGCGTTATTTTCCAAGAAAATAGTATCTCCAGAATCCTCAACGTGAACTTTTTGCATCATTCTATGCACAATTACTTCAAAGTGCTTATCATTAATTTTCACACCTTGCAAACGATAAACCTCTTGAATACCATTCACTAAGTATTCTTGAACCGCTGCTGGACCTTTAATTGCTAAAATATCTGCTGGAGAAATCGAACCATCAGACAATGGCATACCCGCTTTCACGAAGTCATTATCTTGAACTAAAATGTGTTTAGACAATGGTACAAGGTACTTTTTAATTTCACCATCTTTTGATTCAATGGTCATCTCTCTGTTACCACGTTTCACACCGCCTAAAGTTACAACACCGTCAATTTCGGTTACTACCGCTGGATTAGATGGATTACGAGCTTCAAAAAGCTCGGTTACTCTTGGTAAACCACCCGTAATATCTCTAGTTTTTCCAGAGGTACGAGGTATTTTAACCAAAATCTGTCCTGTGGTTACATTTTCATGATCATCTACAGCAACGTGAGCACCAACTGGAATGTTATAACTATTGATTAGTTCACCTTTTTTATCCAAAATTCGGATAGATGGATTTTTAGTTTTATCTCTAGTATCGATAATTACTTTTTCTCTGTGACCTGTTTGCTCATCAGATTCCTCACGGAAAGTAACACCTTCAATAATTGCATCAAACTCAACTCTACCGCCAAACTCTGAAAGAATTACGGCATTGTATGGATCCCATGAACAAATCTTATCACCTTTAGTTAATTTATCTCCGTCTTTAACGTATAAATTAGCTCCATAAGGAATGTTGTTAGTCATAATAATTCTACCCGTTTTAGGCTCAACTATTTTAAACTCACCTGAACGTCCTAATACAACATCAACATCACCTTCTTCGGTTTTATTAACAACAGTACGAACATTTTCAAATTCAACAACACCATCAAATTTAGAAGTTATTTGAGATTCATTGGCAATGTTTGATGCAGTACCACCCACGTGGAAAGTACGTAAAGTCAACTGAGTACCTGGCTCTCCAATAGATTGAGCTGCAATTACACCCACAGCCTCACCAATTTGAACTCTCTTACCCGTTGCCAAGTTACGACCGTAACACATGGCACAAACTCCTCTTGTATTGCTACAAGTTAATACCGAACGAATTTCTATGCCTTCTAATGGAGATTCTTCAATTGTTTTAGCAATTGTTTCATCAATATCTTCTCCAGCACCAACCAATAGTTTTCCGTCTAAAGGATTATAAACATCATGAAGTGAAATACGACCTAAAATTCTATCATATAAAGGTTCAATTACATCTTCATTATCTTTCAATGCGGTTGTGTACATTCCTCTCAAAGTTCCACAATCTGTAGAATTCACAATCATATCTTGTGCTACATCATGTAATCTTCTTGTCAAATAACCCGCATCGGCAGTTTTTAATGCTGTATCCGCCAAACCTTTACGAGCACCGTGAGTAGAAATAAAGTATTCTAATACCGATAAACCTTCTTTAAAGTTTGATAAAATTGGATTTTCAATAATTTCACCACCTGAACCTGATTTTTGAGGTTTCGCCATCAAACCACGCATACCGCATAGCTGACGAATTTGCTCTTTTGAACCACGGGCTCCAGAATCAAGCATCATGTAAACTGAGTTAAACCCTTGGTTATCACTCGATAATTGATTCATCACAAACGTAGTTAAACGGTTGTTGATACGTGTCCAGATATCGATAATTTGGTTATAACGTTCGTTATTGGTAATGAAACCCATGTTATAATTGTTTTTCACCGCCTCTACTTCAGTAGCCGCTTGCTCTAACAATGTATGTTTTTCAACTGGGATATTAACATCTTGTAAATTAAATGATAAACCACCTTGGAAAGCCATTCTAAAACCTAATTCTTTGATATCATCCAAGAATTGAGCTGAACGAGCCATACCTGTAATTTTCACTACCTCACCAATGATGTCTCTCAATGATTTTTTAGTTAATAAATCATTAATATAACCTACTTCTTTAGGAACCATTTGATTAAACAAAACACGTCCTACAGTAGTTTCAGTTAACTGATTTACAATACTTCCATCCTCAAGTTTTACATCTACTTTTACTTTAATAAAAGCGTGTAAGTCTATTTTTTTCTCATTGTAAGCAATGATTACTTCCTCTGGAGAATAAAAACTAGCATCTTGTCCTTTTACTACACGAGTTTCATCAGTTCTACGGCCTTTAGTAATATAATAAAGACCCAAAACCATGTCTTGTGAAGGTACAGTTACTGGCGTACCATTGGCAGGGTTTAAAATATTGTGAGCGGCTAGCATCAAAACTTGTGCTTCCAAAATTGCTGCGTTGCCTAAAGGCAAGTGGACAGCCATCTGGTCACCGTCAAAATCGGCGTTAAAAGCCGTACAAACCAATGGGTGTAGTTGAATCGCTTTACCTTCAATTAATTTAGGTTGGAATGATTGAATACCCAAACGGTGCAAAGTAGGTGCACGGTTTAATAACACAGGGTGACCTTTCAATACATTTTCCAAAATATCCCAAACCAAAGGATCTTTTCTATCTACGATTTTCTTAGCTGATTTTACTGTTTTTACAACTCCTCTTTCAATCATCTTGCGAATGATAAACGGCTTGTAAAGCTCAGCAGCCATGTCTTTTGGTAAACCACATTCGTGTAGTTTAAGGTTTGGACCTACAACAATTACCGAACGAGCAGAATAATCTACACGTTTACCTAATAAATTTTGACGGAAACGACCTTGTTTACCTTTTAAAATATCTGATAAAGATTTTAAAGCACGGTTACCTTCTGTTTTTACAGCATTTACTTTACGTGAGTTGTCAAACAATGAATCCACAGATTCTTGTAACATACGTTTCTCGTTACGCAAAATAACCTCTGGTGCTTTAATTTCGATTAATCTTTTTAAACGATTGTTGCGAATAATCACACGACGATACAAATCGTTCAAGTCAGACGTAGCAAAACGACCTCCCTCTAGTGGTACTAAAGGACGTAATTCTGGTGGAATAACCGGAACAATTTTAACAATCATCCATTCAGGATTATTTTCAATTCTTGTTTTTGAAGAACGGAAAGCTTCTACAACTTGAAGACGTTTTAGCGCTTCATTTTTACGTTGTTGAGAAGTTTCGTTGGCTGCTTGATGACGTAAATTATACGATAAATCATCTAAATCGATACGTTTTAATAAATCTTCTAAAGCTTCAGCGCCCATTTTAGCGATGAATTTATTAGGATCTTTATCGTCTAGGTATTGATTTTCTTTTGGTAATTTATCTAAAATATCTAAGTACTCTTCTTCAGTCAAGAAATCCATTTTTTGAATTCCTTCTTCTTCCATCAGACCAGCTTGGATAACTACATAGCGCTCGTAATAAATAATTAAATCTAATTTTTTAGTTGGCAAGCCTAATAAGTAACCAATTTTGTTTGGCAAAGAACGGAAATACCAAATGTGAGCCACAGGAACCACTAAACTAATGTGTCCCATACGCTCACGACGTACTTTCTTTTCTGTAACCTCTACCCCACAACGATCACAAACGATTCCTTTATAACGAATACGTTTATATTTTCCGCAATGACATTCGTAGTCTTTTACTGGACCAAAAATTTTCTCACAAAACAAACCATCACGTTCAGGCTTGTAAGTACGATAATTGATGGTTTCTGGTTTTAATACCTCTCCACTAGATCTTTCTAGTATAACCTCTGGCGAAGACAAACCAATGGTTATTGAGGTAAAATTGCTTTTTAATTTGTTATCCTTTTTGTAAGACATATCTCTTTTTTAAGGTTAAATGGTTAAAAGTATTTTGGAATGATGTTAGGAAAAAATACTTTTTCCTAACATATTCCTAATGCTAATTCCTAATCTAACGTAATATCTAAACCTAAACCGCGTAATTCATGTACCAGTACATTAAATGATTCTGGTATTCCTGGTGTTGGTAGGTTTTCACCTTTTACAATCGCTTCGTAAGTTTTGGCTCTTCCAATCACATCATCCGACTTAACGGTTAATATTTCTTGTAGAATATTAGCAGCACCAAATGCTTCTAATGCCCAAACCTCCATCTCTCCAAAACGTTGACCTCCAAATTGCGCTTTACCACCCAAAGGCTGTTGCGTAATTAATGAGTATGGACCAATTGAACGAGCGTGCATCTTATCATCAACCATGTGTCCAAGTTTCAACATATAAATGATACCTACCGTAGTTGGTTGATCAAATTTCTCACCTGTTAAACCATTGTTTAGATAAGTTCTTCCTGAGGCAGGAAGACCTGCTTTTGCTATCCACTCCTCTACTTCATGATGCTTAGCACCATCAAATATTGGTGTTGCAAATTTAACACCTAATTCTTGTCCTGCCCATGCCAAAACCGTTTCGTAAATCTGTCCCAAGTTCATACGTGAAGGTACACCCAATGGGTTCAATACGATATCAACAGGAGTTCCATCGTCTAAGAAAGGCATGTCCTCATCACGAACAATACGAGCTACAATACCCTTATTACCGTGACGTCCAGCCATCTTATCTCCTACTTTCAATTTACGTTTTTTAGCTACATAAACTTTAGCCATTTGAACAATTCCTGATGGCAATTCATCACCAACACTAATTGCAAATTTATCACGTTTATAAGCACCTAATTCCTCATTTACACGGATACCGTAGTTGTGAAGCAACATTTTAATTTGCTCATTTTTCTCATCATCAGTAGTCCATTTATATGGATTAATGTGCGCATACTCAATATCAAGTAATAATTTTTGAGTGAATTTTTGTCCTTTAGCAATCAATAACTCTTTATAAACGTTAAACACACCTTGAGATGTTTTACCGTTTACAATTTGGAATAATTTATCAACCAATTCATTTTTAAGATTTTCAACAACAATGTTGTATTTCTTATCTAATTTTTCAATTGCTGACTTTTCTTCCGCTCTTGTTGTTTTTTTAGCTCTAGAGAACAGTTTAGTATCAATAACCACACCTTTAATCGAAGGTGGAGTTTTTAATGATGCATCTTTTACATCTCCTGCTTTATCACCAAAAATTGCTCTTAATAATTTTTCTTCTGGAGAAGGATCTGATTCACCTTTTGGTGTAATTTTACCAATAAGAATATCACCTTCTTTAACTTCAGCACCGATACGAATTACACCATTTTCATCTAAATCTTTGGTAGCTTCTTCCGAAACGTTTGGAATATCAGCTGTAAGCTCTTCTTCTCCACGTTTTGTATCACGCACCTCTAATTCAAATTCTTCAATGTGTAAAGAGGTAAATACATCTTCTCTAACAATACGCTCGTTAATAACAATCGCATCCTCAAAGTTATATCCTTGCCAAGGCATGAAAGCTACTTTTAAGTTTCTTCCTAAAGCTAACTCTCCATTATCTGTTGCATAACCATCACAAAGAACTTGGCCTTTTTTAACTTTTTCGCCTTTTTTAACAATCGGTTTTAAGTTAACACAAGTATTTTGATTGGTTTTTTTAAACTTCGTTAATTGATACGTTTTGCTATCACCTTCAAAAGAAACCAAACGATCAGATTCAGTTCTTTCGTATCTTATCGTAATCTCATTTGCATCCACATATTCAACAACCCCATCACGCTCTGCGTTAATTAACGTTCTTGAATCACGAGCTACACGACCTTCCAAACCTGTACCTACAATTGGCGCCTCAGGACGCAATAATGGCACAGCTTGACGTTGCATGTTCGAACCCATCAAGGCTCTATTCGCATCATCATGTTCTAAGAAAGGAATCAAAGAAGCTGCAATTGAAGTAATTTGATTTGGTGCAATATCCATCAAGTCTAATTTCTCAGGCTCAATAATTGGAAAGTCACCCTCATAACGAGCTTTTACATGCTTAGTTGTAAAGTTTCCTTTTTCATCATAAGCTGCATTCGCTTGAGCAATCGTTTTACCATCTTCATCTTCCGCAGATAAGTAAATTACATCCTCATCAACTTGTACGATACCGTCTTTAACTTTTTTGTAAGGCGTTTCAATAAATCCTAAGTTATTGATTTTTGCATGCACACAAAGTGATGAAATCAAACCAATGTTTGGACCCTCAGGCGTTTCAATTGTACACAAACGACCGTAGTGCGTATAGTGAACGTCACGAACCTCAAAACCTGCACGTTCACGACTCAAACCACCTGGACCTAATGCCGACAAACGACGTTTGTGCGTAATTTCAGCCAAAGGATTGGTTTGATCCATAAATTGTGACAATTGATTCGTTCCAAAGAATGAATTAATAACCGACGATAAAGTACGAGCATTAATCAAATCTGTTGGTGTAAAAACCTCATTGTCACGAATATTCATACGCTCACGAATGGTACGAGCCATACGAGATAAACCTACTCCAAATTGAGCGTATAATTGTTCACCAACCGTACGAACCCTACGATTCGATAAGTGGTCAATATCATCCACCTCCTCTTTAGAGTTAATCAATTTGATTAAGTATTTCACAATCGCAATGATGTCTGCTTTTGTTAATACTTTAACATGATCAGGCGTATCCATTTTCAACTTACGGTTGATACGGTATCTACCTACATCACCTAAATCATAACGTTTATCAGAGAAAAATAAACGCTCAATAATACCTCTAGCTGTTTCCTCATCAGGTGGTTCTGCATTACGCAAAGCACGATAAATGTTACAAACTGCCTCTTTTTCAGAGTTAGAAGTATCTTTTTGTAAAGTGTTATATATGATAGTATAATCAGCTTGACTAGCGCCATCTTCTTTTGAAAGAATAATCGTTTTAACGCCAGCATCAATGATCATATCAATATGTTCATCTTCTAAAATAGTATCCCTATCTAAGATAATTTCGTTACGATCGATAGAAACTACCTCACCGGTACTTTCATCTACAAAATCTTCAACCCATTTTCTTAAAACTCTAGCGGCTAGTTTACGACCGATATATTTTTTCAAACCTGATTTACTAACTTTTACTTCGTCAGCTAAATCAAATAATTCCAAAATATCTTTATCCGAGTCATAACCTATTGCACGCAATAAAGTGGTTACTGGAAATTTTTTCTTACGATCGATGTAAGCATACATTACGTTATTAACGTCTGTAGCGAACTCAATCCATGAACCTTTAAAAGGAATAACACGAGCAGAATACAATTTCGTACCATTGGTGTGACGGCTCTGGCCAAAAAACACACCAGGTGATCTATGCAATTGCGAAACAATTACACGTTCAGCACCATTAATCACAAAAGTACCCTTTGGGGTCATATAAGGAATTGTTCCTAAATATACATCTTGTATGATGGTTTCAAAATCTTCATGCTCAGCATCATTACAAGAAAGCTTAAGCTTTGCTTTTAATGGAACACTATAAGTCAACCCACGGTCTATACATTCTGGAATGTCATATCTTGGTGGATCGATAAAATAATCAAGAAATTCTAAAACGAATATGTTTCTAGAATCTGTGATTGGGAAATTTTCTGCGAAAACTTTAAACAAACCTTCTGTATAACGGTTGTCTGAAGTGGTTTCAATTTGAAAAAATTCTCTGAATGATTGCAACTGTACATCTAGAAAATCTGGGTAATCTATG
>JAIEMU010000173.1 GCA_019751895.1 Sphingobacteriaceae bacterium
ATAATGTTTGGTATTGTAATTTTTACCATCTGCGGCAGTAGTCAAGTAATCCTTGACAACTGAATTTTCAGTGAGCTCGCCTTCGGTAAAAATATTCTTGATATGCAAGCTAACGTTTTGTTTAGATGTTTGTAGTAAATCAACCATTTGAGCTTGAGTTAACCAGACTGTTTCATCAACTAGTAAAGTTTCAATTTTAGTTTGTCTGTCTTCAGTTTGGTAGATGAGGATATTACTATTCATGACTATTTCCCATTTAGTACCTCACGTAAAATACTATTATATAATGTTTCGGAGATTCTGTCATTGTTCCAAAAATCACGATTATCAATAGCTCGAGTAAATTGAAATGTATAAGCATCAGATTTTAGAATTTCTATTGGATTATTGTCTAATATTTGTCTTAATAATCTTGAAAGTTCTTCAGGAATAAGATCAAATACTGAAGTTTCTGGATAGACTGTGCTAAAGTCTTTTTCAGTAATTTTTGATTGTGCAATTCTATTATGACAACAAATAAATGCTACCCACTCCAAAAGGATACCTTCACTTTTTGCACAATTTATTGTGGTAACATATATAAATTGATTAAATGACTCAAAGTAAATTTTAGGATCTAATATCAAGCTAATAACTGTCAGATAGATTAAATCGCTAAATAGCCATGCCTTACTTCCATCATTCTTTTTTAGCTCAATATAACTGTCAATACCATATCTCTCTAAAAATAATAAATAACCTCTATACAATCCATGAGCAGCACCATTATTTTGTCGATAAAGAGCGATTTTCATAGCATCAAGTAAAAATTTTCTAGCATCTTTTCCAGATTTAAAATTTTGCGTAATATCTAAAGCAAATGTAAAACTATAATCATCATTATTCGCACATAAATTGTCCAAAACCCATAAGTAATAATCAATTAATTCGTATTGCGAAGATTTTTCTAGTTCTACATGTGTTTGTACTACGTTAACAAGGAAATCCCTTAATAGAGTTGAATTTGAAGAAAATAGAAAACTTTGAAATTTTGTAATTTGTTCTTCAGGTAAACCTAAATCATTTGAAGTGGTTGGTTCTTTTGAGAATGAATAACGTTGGATGGAAAGATCATATGTATATTTCATGTTTTTTAGGTATTGAGCTTCATTATTACTCTTAAAAAATAGCTTGATACAATAATCTTCGCAATATATAAATTTATGTAATTTATCATTTGCAATAAATTTTGCAATTTGAATCAAATCATCATTAAATCGATAAACATCGTTATTTGCTAAGTGATTATGTAATTGACGCTCAATAATCGTATAATAGGAACGTTGATTTTTAGAATCAATTGGCAGCAGCAATAAACAATCATTGATATAATTATCATAATCAATTAATGCTAATTCCCAGATAGACATGACCCAAAAACATAATGTAATGACTGCATATATTATCACTAGAACGGTAATCCATAGCGGTGAAGACTTATCACTAATCGTTACACTCAAGCAAAATAATTCTAGAACCAAAAAAGCTATCATGCCAATTGATATAACCATTTGGAATATATTTAATGATATCGGGTTATTTTTAATTAGTTTATGTCTTATTGACTTGTTAATACCGATAGATAAATCTTTCAACTCTTTGAGAATTGGTGGCAAATAGATAGATAAAACAAAAGTTAACGCGGTAACTAATATTGCAAGCAACGCCCAAAGTACTGTAAAAATATGATTCCAAAACCAATCATTGCTTACAACGTTTTTGCCATGAGTAAACAACCCAAAAAGCATAAATAGCGATAGACTCAAAATATTAGATACGAGTAGAGCAATATTAAATTTGCTTAAATTAATAAGTTTAAGTTTTAACCAGCTAAAAATCTTGTTTTCTATTTCACACATTTATTTGCTTTCAATGATGGCAATTTCCTCTGGGGTGAGGTTATATAATTGATAAACAAATTGGTCTAATTGTTTTTGAACCTCGTTTATATCAGTAAATAAATCACTAGATAATGGAAGAGATAAATTTGGAATTGAAATTATTTTGTCAACTAATTTCAATATTTCATTCTGAATATTATTATAAGCATCAAATTCAACATATGGTAACTTATTAATCATGTCTTTGTTAAAATTTATTCCACCATTATAACTATTTGATGAATAAGTTTGTTTTATCACAAAAATTGCTAATTTACTATTTATTATTGCTGACAAATATTTTAGTTTATCTATATTATTCTCTTTGATTACCAATGTAGATTTTCCAGGAATAGTAGCTCCCTCAATATCTAAACAAGCATCTAATAGAGTTAAGCTTTTTATTATTAATTTTGGTGATAATGCTCTGTCTATGTATGTTTTACCAAAATTCTCCATGAACTCACTTTTAAGTACTATTGGATATTTATATTCGTCTTTCAAATATTTCATTGTTTTTATACCATACTTTGAAATATATTTCCCTATAGTTCCAGTATTAATTATTTTTAAATAATCATGATTTTCGCAAATTTGTGATTTAATGAAGGGCTTTAATTTATAGGCATCAGCGGTTGCACAAGCGCTTTCACACTGAGCATATTCACCAATTTTATTAAATTGATTTAACTTAGTTAAAATGTACAAATTGTCTGAGAACGCCAAGTCTAAACTATTTGATGTAAGGTTTATTTTATCTACTATTTTTAGTAAATTAGGCTTTTGGTTATTAAGATCAAATACTTGTATTTGATCATTATCAGTACTAGTAAATAAAGTTACTATTGCATCAACCAATACTGAAGAAAAGACATCTCGCCCACATCTTAAAATTGTCAATAAATTAGAGAAATAAACCTCTCTAAATTTTTCACCAAATGGTTTTGCAATCCATTTATCTGGAGTAATATATCCTAATATGCCAAGTTTATTTAATAACCCAATTCCATGTTCTAGAAAAGGTATATATAAGTCCCAATTACCTTTGGTTGTTTTATAATTTTTATTTATATACTCCCTAAAATCAGGCATCATTCTGGTCATTGCTTCAGAGTCTACATATGGTGGATTACCGATTACTACGTCAAAACCATCACTTATGCCAAACATAAATTGATTATCATAGAATTGACAAATGTTTTTAGTATCGAATGGGTGGTAACTTTCGATTTGCTCTAAATATTTAGATTTGCCAAACAGCGAATTTTGACTTCTGGATTGTTCAATTAAATCATGGTATTGTTGACGAATGTCTTTTTTAGTTTTATATGTTCTAGCTCTAAAGTAATTATGTTGTAGCTCTTGTAGTTTCTCAACTGTACCCAGATTATCGGCTAGGTTACTTTGTCCTTTGGTTTCCAGTTTGATTAAGCTATTACAACAGACAAATTTAAAATCTAAATTTGGTAATGGTTCAATATCTTGTTTATCTTCATCTACTACAATTGATAGCCATGCTCTAAGTCGTGCAATTTCAATTGCATTAGGCTCAATATCAGCACCAAAGATACTATTTTCAATAATCTTAATTTTGCGGTTGCTTGGTTTTTGTTTATCGCCTAATCGTTCATAGGTATGTAAAATTAATTGCAGCATCCCTATAGGAAAAGCACCAGAACCACAAGCTGGGTCAAAGACGGTTATTTTATCGAGTAAGTTAGTTAGTTGCTCTTTGTATGGTTTAATATCATCAGTCCAGTTTCTTTTTTGGTCAGTCAGATAGCCAATACTATCATCAAGTAAGCGATTAATAATGCTATGACTGTGTTCTGAGCTATTGGTTAGTAGATATTGGCGTAAACTCTCTTTACACATATAATCAACGATAACCCGTGGCGTATAAAATGCGCCTTTAGCTTTACGGGCTGATTCACTAGAGCCATCATTATCTACATTAATTTCAGCTAATAGATTTTCAAAAATTCGTCCAAGCATTTCAGGGTCAATTGCCATTACTTCATAGTTGCTTAAACTCTCGTCAACTGTCCAGTTGTATTTGCGGAATATAGCAAACAGATTGCTGAAATAGTTATCTGGAAAGGTTACATTAGTAATATCAGTATCTTTGCGTTCAAATAAACCACCATTTAGATATGGCGTGGTTCTATCCGTATGACTACGCTCATTGATTGGTGTATTGAGTACCGCAAAAAATAATTGGCTGAGTTTATTATGGTAATATTCATTGTCATTTTGTTGGTCTAATTCAAGATATTCTGTGGGTATAAAATCTTTTTTAATTAAGAAATAACAGAATAATAGTCGCCCAATCAAGCGATTGGTAAAAATAACTGCCTGATTATTATCAAAGTGATTATTATTAGTGAGATGTTGTTTCAGATTTGCAAAATTTTGAATAATATCAATATAGAATTTTTTATTTACGCTTTCAAGATTTAAACTATTCCATAAATGAGTGTGAAGTAATTTTTTATTTGATTAACTAGTGAATAGCGCTTGCCATTGGCTAAGTATTTCGAGTTGAGTAGAGTTCAATTCTTGAGCATGATTAAGTTCCAATACACGCAAGTTATCTTGGTTACTTATAACCACCAAAAAGCGTCCTTGACAGACTACAAAATCCAAGCCAAGCGGATAAAAGCCATTGATTAATGGGTCATCTTCATAATTAATTCCAAGTTTATTCAGCCAGATAACATTACTACGGCTATATTGTTTAATCACAAATAAGCGAGGTAAGATAATTTGCTGGTGTTTACTGTTTATATTATATTGATTATTGAGAATATCGAATGCTGATTTACGATCTGCAAACTCAGTATCATCAACAAACATACCTTTTTTGGTTGTATCCGTAATTTTTTTAAGTGTGTTTTGCGTATAAATAAATTGAAAATCATTTAATCCCATCAATTGTAAAATATAGGTAGCAATATTTTTGCTATTTACTACATCAAAAGGTTTATGTAATAAATTATTCAGTTCATTTGGATTAATTGCCATAATATAAAATTCCTTCACAGCTGCTTGGCTGAATAATCGGTTTAGTTTCATCTAAACCCATAATTGACTTTTCACATAATTTAATTAAGTGGTTAATTTCGCTACTATTTGGTTGCTTAACTAGTTTTTTAATTTTCTTCATAATTAGGTTGAAGTCAGAATGATTGCTAAAGAGCAAAGCCTGTTCAATTGTCAGGCGAGCTTCTTCAGTATAGTTAATCTCTACTAATTGACGTAAAAATTTCACTCGTAAGTTTTGTTGACCAGTGTCCAACTCCCGCTCAATACTTGAGCTTTGTAACGAGGCAATAAATCGATTTGCATAATTTTTATCTAAGTATGGTAAATATAACTTGTATGCTTGACTATATTCACGAATATTTGCGTTTTCATCAGCTCGAATTAATTGTAATGCATGTAGATCATCAACACTTTCAATTTTAGAGTTTTTGATAGCAAAAAATTTATTAAAGAGTTTTTGTTCATTGTTGTCATTCATCTGTGCAAACACTAATAATTGCCTAGCTTGATTATTTAAGCTACCAAATTTACCCTTGGGTATTGTATAAATTTGCTCACGGTATTCGATATTTGTTTTATGTTTTTCATGAAAGCATCGTAGATCAGTTACAAATTTATCATCAGTTAAATATTCCTCATCATTTTGCAATTCATTATAAATCTGCTGTTGTTCCTCAGCATTATCAGAATACAACGCTTGAACTTTATCAATTTCAATATCATCAATAAATTCAATTGGGTTTAATTTTTCATCACCTTTAAGGATACGTTGATCTTGTCCAACAATATCACGAATAAGCCCAATTTTATACTCCAAGCGTTTTACAAGTTTTAAATATTCTTCTAGTTGACTGTTGGGGTGCATATTAAAAATATGTACGTTTTCATTTTTACTACCAATCCGATTGATCCGACCATTTCGTTGTATCATTCGCACAGGATTCCAATGTAAATCATAATTAATTAAAATAGCACAATCTTGTAAATTTTGTCCCTCAGATAAAACATCTGTTGCAAATAAATATTGCAATTCAACTTCATTCGTTTTTAATTGATAATCCTTACCATTTGGCGCAAATCTACGTGTAATATCATCTATATTATTTCGATTCGCCGACGATATAAATTCACATTCATCTACTTGATATTCAAAATAAGTTGAAAAGTTATCTTTTAAGTATTGAATGGTGTCAGCAAAATAGGAGAATACTAAAATTTTAGGCTTACCATTGTTATAATCTTTTAGTGTGCGGTTAAGCTCTTTAAACAACTGAGCTAAATCTTGTATTTTATGATTATTTGCCTGCAATATATTTAATTGAATAGTTAAAACATCTAATAATATTAATTCTTTTGCAATGTCTTCACTCATTTGTTTATGATTAAACTCATTAAAGTCAAACTGAACTTCAATATTATCAATACGGCTGGAGTTTTCAATCTCGTAATCGTCGCCATATTGTTCAATTAACTCCCTTAATTCACTAAGTGGTAAAATAATTTTCTTATCAATTGCATCAGCAAATTTTTGTAACGTATTACGATAATTATTTAATGAAACCTGCAAGGCATAAAAAGAAGATTCTAAACGCTTAAGAAATACTACGCGCAAAATACCATATAGTCCACGTTGGCGATTTAAAATTTTATGTTGCAACGTAGCAGGTAATTGTTTGACATCAGCTGCTTCTTTGCCATAAAAATCAGTATGATACAACATATAGCGATATGGTATAAACCCTAAAAATTGAATCAACTGATAAACCAAGCGAAGTGGTGAACTTTCTCTTACAAATTTTGCTGGGTGAATTTGTTTAAATAAACTTAACTGATCAATCGGGTGCTTAAGGAGTGTTAATTTATCATCTAAGGTTTTTTCAACATAGCTTTCTGTTTCTTCGTCAAATTCTTGATATAGCTCTTGAACTGCATAAATTTGTTGAATTATTTCGCCAGCTTTTGGTAAGCAGGTATAATTAAGCGCAGTGGTTTTAGCAATGATTGTTTGTGTTATCTCTGACGAAAAACCATAACTGCGAGATTTTAATATTTCTTGTGGAAATTGCAATTTGGGTTCATAATTACTTTCTTCCTGTTCTCTTAAAATACCTTGACGTGTGCGTCGTACCACAAATTCTTTGATAATTGGATGTAATCTAGATCGGCGTTTAGCAATTAATTCTGGCGTTAGTTCTTCAATTTGACCCTCGGACTTACGAATTGAATTAATTACATCAACTACATTACGAATTCCATTATCTGTTGGAATCATTAAAACATTAGCATCTCCACCACTGCCTAATAAAATTTGGTTCATCAAATCGCTAATGCTATTGTTAATCGGTGTAGCGGTTAATAACAAGCTATGAGAGTTTTTATTTTGATTTATCCAGCCACGCACTTTTTCAAAGCGTGAGCTGCTTGCTCCATTTCGTAAATTATGAGATTCATCAATAACAAATAAACCAACTGGTGCATAACGGTCAAACTCCATATGCTTATCTAGTTCAGTGTCATTTTGTAAACTTAGTACGTCAAGTTTTAAATTTTGTTTACGAACAGCATGCTCCCATTGATTTTTTAATGATTTTGGACAAATAATAACAATGCGTTTACCTAGTTTTTCATAGCGAGAGATCACTTCTAAGGCTGTAATTGTTTTACCTAGACCAACAGAATCACAAAGTAAGGCTAAACCTCTTTTGTCTAAACGTTTACAAAGACTATTTGCATTTTTAAGTTGATACTCAAATAAGGTATAACCATTTGAAACTTGCTCACCTGAAATATCCAGTTCGTCACTATAAAGTTCCCACAGAGTTTTTATATACATTTCATATTGACTAAACATAAGCTCACCAACTGGCGAAAGCTCAAGTATTTCAGTAAACGCACCTTCCCAATGTTCTGCTGACTGGTCCTCCCATAATTGATTAAACCACGCATAATGACCAATTAAATTTGGTTCATGTTCACTCGCTGGATACTTCACAACCATTTCATTGTGTTCAATATGATTAAGTTCAATGTTCTTATTGTTACTTATGCCATTACCAGTTAAATTACTGGAGCCAATAATCCCAATGGCTTTATCTAATATATCAGGAGTGGTTTGCTTTGAAAATATATAACACTTAGCATGAAGAAATGTTTTTTTGAAGATTTTAATTTGCAGCGTGCCAGCTTGAATCAATTCTTTAATTAATTTAATTGTGTCTGCGTACTTAGGGTCAATTGCTAATTCTTGTAAATCATTAGTTAAATCCAATTTTGGAAAATCGGCTTCAATATGATCTTTTTTATAACGACGAATTAATGGTTCTTGCCCAATTAAAATTTTTATTTTTTGGTAAGGGCACCCTCAGCTCAAAAAGGTTGGGAACCCCTGCAATAGAGGAATCCCCAAGAAAATAAAAAAATCGGGGGCTCCAAATCAACACCTTTGTCTTTAATAGCAAAAAATTTCAACAGTGTTCAGTGTTTTTTTTATTTAGAAATGCTGTCCGTTTACCTTGTTTGAAAATCTTGTCTTTCAGA
>JAIEMU010000053.1 GCA_019751895.1 Sphingobacteriaceae bacterium
AGCTTGGTCAACAAGTCGCGAATATCTTTATATCTAATGATGATTAAACGTTACTTATAACAAGAAGGTAGCCTATAAACAGGCTACCAACACTAAGAACTAAAACCTCATCAACATCACTCTAAATTATTCCTCACCTGCTATTGTTCATCATTATTTGATTTTTAATCCTTCGAAATTGTTTAATTTTAGTTACAGATGGATTTTTCATTCCAAAATATTGACGCGCAAATTTTTCAATGAGTTTATCTTTTAAAATACTTGTTGGCCACCAAATTAACCATAGTAAACCACAACACAATGAGGGTAGCCAAAACAAGAACAGCAAAAAGCACTTTAAAATTTCAAATGTCGTTACTACAGGAATTAACGCAAGAATAAATAGTGTCTCCATGCTTTGATTAACTGTATTGTTTATTTTTTAACTCTATCTAAAGTATTACATTTTTTTTGAAATAAACTTTTGTTCATTAAAATCTCCGAGAAATTTTATTTAGGAATGCCTATATATTTTAACAATGCGCTACCATTAAACAGATAGACGGCAATAGCCCATATAATAGTAAACACAATCCAGAACAAGTAGAATCACAAACTCCAGAAAGTTTCATCTAGGTAATACCTATACGTTTCAGTTTTACGCAGCGCGCTTCAATAATTCATCAACGCTAATTTTATCAACTAAAAGATCATTAAGCGTTTGCTTGCATTTTTCAAGATCTTTATTTATAGCTTTATAATCCCTCGGACAATATTTTTCATAATGTAATTTATCTTTCATTGGATGTGAAAAACAATTCCAATTATCAATTAGACTTATTGTTTTATCTGAATCTTGAAAATGTATGTTTACGCCAAAACTTCCCACAAAACCAGCAAGTTCAACTTCAATACTAAAGTCTTTAGATTCAGTAATAAGAATAGCTAACCTTGTAATATCAAGCACTAGTTCGGTTCTTAGTTTTTTGTGTTTTTCGGTGGTTTGAATTGTAGCCATTTTATTTCTCCTAAAATATACAATATTATACCATAATCAACAACAAAATACCGATAAAATATAAATTATTTCAATATGTTATACAGAGAAACAAGGTTGCTTTTATCTAAATTTAAGTAGCTAATTCTTTGCCATTTATAACAACCATACATGTGATATAAGCAATAATCAATGATGCCATTATCCCCCTGATGTTTCAATTCTAGTGCTATCTTACGCTGGCTTTAACGAAATGATGCAGTTTGCATTTATTGCGTTATCCACACATTTTGTGAATATCTTAAACCACATCATAATTAATGTTATTATCTAACCGCCCAGAAAGCATATTTTAGATAAACAACCTCAAGCTGATTTAGCTGCTATTTCGTGGTTCAGTTTGCTTTAAACCGTTATTGGACCGCGCCTAGACCCAGAACACCTACGTTAAACTAAAAACTATTTCGCGGTTCAGTCTCAGAAAAACCACGCCTTATCGCGTCTTAACCAACCCAGAGCTTAAAATTTAGTCAGTTTGCACTCAAAAGCGCACCAGGTGATTACGTTTTAAAGCTTTGGGGTTTGTAAGGGGTAGCTCGCTACCACTTACACATGCTGCACCGCAGGTTATTTACTCATTAACCAGAATATTAAGGGATAAATTAGCCCAGATATACTATGGCCATCATGGCCATTATTTATTGAGTATTGGTGCTCGTCACCAATACTCGGGACATTATCTACATCCTTCGGGATGTAGTGCTTTTGCAGAGTTTGAAAATGTCTGTAGTATGCGGTAAGAATTACACTGTTACATTTAAAGATTTTGTCATTAATTGTGTTATTCTCCCTTAATTATTGAAAAATCACCCTAAAATTTTAGTCAACTTACCACTTAAATAAGTTGGAAATACCTTAATTTAGCTTAAAAAGTTATCCACATGTGCATAACTTTTAATTAACTGAATTTTGTCCGAATTTTGAGATTGTTTCGTGGTGTCGATAATCAGCATCAAGGTGCAAGTAGAGCATCGTAGTTTGAATTGATGCGTGCCTTAGGTTGGCCTGGACCACTCTAATATCAATACCTGCGTTAATTTGCATGGTTGCACATGTATGTCTTAGCCAATGCGGTGAAATGCGGCGCATTCTAGAGCTAAGTACCTCATCAGGAATTTTCTCAGCTAATCCATTACCTATCAGCTTAACTACATGCCAAATATAACCATGCGTGACACTGGTATATCGCTGTTCTGAATGTGATTTAATAACTAAAGGGATGTTATATTCTGGTTGCGTTCTTTCTCTTATTCGTGGTAGTCTGTAGATGGCACGATAGTTATTTAGCCGTAGTTCCAAATGTGTTGGTATTGGTACAATTCCATATTTACTACCTTTACCATTAACTCTGAGCCATAACTTATTCTTGATTAAAATAAAATCATCCATGGTTGCATTGCTGATTTCAGACCTTCTACATCCAGTAAAAAGCATTACTTGAAAAATCCAGCGGCTGCGAATTTTAAAAAAATATCTAGAGTGAGTATTATCGCGGAGATTTCCGATGAAATTACCAATTAGATTAAGCTCTTGGCGGGTTAAATAATGATCAAATGTTAATGGATTATATGGTGAAGAGGGGATATTGAAGCGACGTTTGCAGTGATTAAAGTCAAGATAGCTAGTATTATGAAGATATGCGAACAATTGGCGTATGATTTGAATATTGTGCTTAATTGCATTACCAGTGAGTGGCTTACGAAAAGGTCGCCAGTCTGGATGTACAAACCGTCGGCGCTTTCCAACCCATCTTTTATCAGGATTTTGAATAAAATCAATATAAGCTAGCAAATGTTCACGATTTATGGTTTTTAATGTTAACCTTTGATATTTTAGCCATAAGTAAAACCTTAGCACAACAACGCGATATCTTTCATAAGTACAAATAGAGTATTCGTTAAGCCATAAAATGATTTGAGAAGCATCGTCATCTAGAGAGATATTAAAGTGCGTTTGAAGAAAGTGGTTTGAGGTGTTAGAAATGAAAAATTTCAATTTATGACTCCCGAAAATTCGAGTATATCATAAATTTTTAGCTAAATACTTGTATGAGCTTGACAAACAGCAGATTGTGCCGTACAATACTAACAGAACTTAGAAATAAGTTAAGTTTTGTCGGAGATTAGAGGTTCAAATTCACGTCTCCGGCGAAGCTACCTAACAATTCCATCGGACTATTAAAGAGCTGGTCACTCGTTAATAATCTACTTTACCTTAAACAGGAAGGATCGGTATTATGTCTACTGCTAGCCAGAATTATATCATACCTGAAATAAATAGCAACAAATATATCAATAATAATGTGTATCTATATAACAACACAAGCGCAAGGCTAGATTTTGCACCTAAAAATACATTTCACTATTATAATAATAATAGTGAAATGTTCCTTGATTTATTACGTCAAATTTTTGATTAATACAATCGCCTAAAAAAGATGTAAAATACTTTAAATTTGGCTTGTAATTTTGTGGCAGATTTGATACAATATGTACCTGAGTGTTAAATTTACTTGCATTGGGCATGATACGATTCCTTGTGTTTTAAGGATAGTTGTTTTAATTGAGTTTCTAAGACTCCAATTAGAACCGATGTAGATGTTAGGAAATTTAGTTCCATAAAGAAATACTCCAAGTCGTTTTTGGTTGTGTTTGGCTTTATTTTCTCTGGTAAAGATATAAAACCATGGAACGGTACACAGAAATATACACGTAATGTCGCTAAACATTTGGTACGTGCAGCTCTTTGTATACCGCTAATCAGCATTTTATCACAAGTTAACGTCGTCGTTTAGCTTTATTTCTCGTCATCTATCCACATTTTATATTAACACGCTATCCAACATATTTAATTTATTGTTATATTACAGCATGTTAGTACCATATTTTTATTATCTACGATTTTCTAATTCTCTATATCTCCACTTTGCTTAATTTTCTAGTTTTTGTATAATTTTTCAGTATTAGCATTAATAAAATCTGAAATAGCTAAATTTCCTCCTGTAAACGATCTCTTTGCTTAGTATTTATGACCTCATCTTTAACAAGTTGGTCAAAAGTTAATAGTTTTTTCATAATAGCCTTAATCAAGATCATTAAAATTCTACTCAGCAATCAATATTTTGCCCCCTCCTCCACTTTAGTGTACCAATTATTTAAGTTAGTTTATTTCTACGCGGTTAGTCTTTATATTGAGTAACATTTATCGCGGACTCACAGGTTGCATTTTATTCTGAGCTTTTAGAATTAACAAGCTTGATATTCCTTATGAACGTAATGCAACCGATAAGATGTTATGAGCAAAGCGAATGACTTTTTATTAGCGGGATAAAATTACCCGTTCACGGGGAATTGCCTTTAAGTTTATTGTTTATTGTTTAGCGTTCTGACGCGGCGGAACATCCTGTTAAAATTTGTATTTTTTTATGTATTTTTAGGGTTCACCCGTAAAAGGCATTTTTTAAAGGGTAAAAAGTTGATTAAATCGGCTGATTTTGTGGCCGCATGAAAATCATCTCCCGATTAGCATGCTAATGTATCCACATGTTACTAACAGTTTATTCACAGTTTATTAACTAATGTTGTTAAGAACTGAATTAATCATCGTTTGAATAGTGACTTATCTAAATAATAACCTTGTTTATCTAAATGCGATCTAATTCATTTTCATGTCCAAATATAAAATCTATAAATCAGCTACTTGTGAATAAATCCCACACATCTAAAATCCAACAATCAATCTATCATTAAACTCATTTTATTAAAAAAACCACACTTTTGCCTTGTAAATGTCGTTGCAACTTCTGCAACGATTTTTAAGAGTCTTTTCGCTATAATTGCGTTATTAATATAATATTATTAACGAATTGGTGAAATAAAATATGCTAACTGGAATTTCTAAATTTTTATCTTCGGTGGTAAGCCTTAATGTCTTTAATGATCACGAGCTTGGTATGAGCGATTTGGTACTACCAGATATGTTTATTGAGCCTGGGATATTATTGAATCGTGATGGTTCGCTTCAGCAAAGCATGTTGTACTCTGGAGCAGATTTTGAATCAACTACTATCGCAGAATTACGATATCTAAATGCTATGTTATATAGTAATGCGTTTTCGCGATTTGGAGATGAGTGGTGTATGCATTTATCATGTTTACATAAACGTCAAAATAATTATGTAGATTCATCTGAGTGTTATTTTCCAGATGCTACAACAATGTTAATGGATGATGAACGTCGTGATGATTTTCTTAATGATAAAGATCACTACATTAATCGCTTTATTTTGACATTAACTTACATTCCCCCTGGTAAGCTGTACGATAAACTTAATAATTGGTTTGTTGATAACCCAGATAGTTCTCTAGAGACAACGTTTGAAGAACATGTTCAATATTTCAAAGACTCTGTTGCTGAATTTAGGGCTGCAATTGCATCTCAAGTTTATACTGAGCCGCTCACAGACGAAGAAACGTTAACTTATTTACACCGAATGATAAATGGCTTTGAACATAAATTACAACCTGCGCGTGGCGCATATCTACCGCTTCATTATAGATTGGCCACTCAAGAATTGCAAAAAAGTATTGTGCCAGTTCTGGGTGAATTAAAAATTGGTGTTGTTTCTGTTGGTGAAGGTATACCAGTCAAAGCATGGCCTGGTTATACACATGAATTATCTACACTAAATTTTGAATATGCTTGGGTAACAAGGTTTATCTTTTCAAGTAAGGAATCATCTAAGCAGCGTATCGACGATACGGCTAACTATCATTACCAATCACAAACAGACGCAAAAAAAGCACTTCATAAAAAAATGACAGGATTTGAGCGGGTAAACCGCAGTGCTGCATCATATGCAGATCAGGCAGAAGATGCGCTTGAAGCTTTAGAGACTAGTGGACGTGCATATGGAAACTATACTTGCTCAGTAATCGTCTTTGATCCAGATGAAGCGTCTTTAACGAATAAAATACAAGAAATTAAAAAAGTAGTATCCTCATTAGAGTTTATGGCAAAAAGAGAACGTGTTGGCACATTAGATGCTTATTTCGGTACCATACCAGGAATGAGACGAGCTAACGTTCGTAAATGGGAAATGGATACCATTAATTTAGCTGATTTGATGCCTACTACTGATGTTTGGCATGGTTACGAACGTAACCCATGTTCATATTATACTGTTAACAACCCTCCTCTATTTTATGCAATCGCATCACCTGAAGCTATTTTTGCAGGCTGTACTTATGTTGGTGATATTGGTCATACGTTTTTAGTCGGCAGTTCTAGAGCAGGTAAATCCGTCGCTGTTAATTTCTTTGTTGCTCAACAATTTCGCTATTTTAATGCTCAAGTTTTTCATTTTGATAATGGATATTCTGGGCAGCCATTATGTTTTGCTTGTAATGGTGTCCATTATGATTTAGCCTCAGATCACACAATGCTAAATTTAAAGCCATTTCAACTGCTGGCAGAAGACTCACAAGAAGATTTTACGTTTTTAGCAAATTGGTTGTCTAATATAGCATCAATTAATTTATCGCGTCCAGTTACATCACAAGAGCGAGTTGAAATAGTTGAGATATTGTCATTGATAAAAAATCAATCAACGCCAGAACAAAAAACCATGACGTATTTTCATTATTTATTAAGTTCACGTGCTCAAAATAGCGATATTGCGCGTGCTTTTGCAGAATACACATCGCGAAATGGTAAAAATTCTATTAAATCAACTATGTTTAATGCCAAAGTTGATAGTTTGAAATTTAGTAGATTCTCGATGTTTGAGCTAGAAAAATTATCTAAATTAGGTGATGACATAGTTACCCCTACACTAGAGTATATATTATACATGGTGGAACGTTCATTAACTGGGGCGCCTACTTTAATTTTGTTTGAAGAAATGTCAACAACGTTTAAGACTCTAATACTTCAGCAACGTTGTGAGGATTTTTTGCGTCGCATTGCTAAAAAAAATGCGTGGTTAATGTTATGCACACAGCAAGTTACAGATATTCTTAAATCATCAATTGCAGATGTAATCTTAGATCAATGTAAAACCAAAATATTTCTGCCAAATAAATCATTGATGACAAATGATAAAAGCTATGAGAACTATGAGCAAATGGGGCTGAATGCCAAACAAATAGCCATTATTACCAGTGCCACACCACAGCGTGAGTACTACTTTACAAATCCACTCGGTAGCCGCTTAATTAATTTCCGTTTATCAATTACGGCGCTAACGTTTATTGCCAAGAATTCACCTGAAAATCTCAAACTCGCACGTATGATGAAGCAAAAGCATGGTGATTTATTTGGTTACTATTGGCTTAAGCATTGGGAATTGGATAATGCTGCTGAATATTGGTTATTGTGTCATAAAAAATTAGAGGAAGCAAAAAAGAATGTTCAAGAAAAATAAAAAAATAAAAACAAATACGATTATCTCTGAAAATAATCCTACAAAAAAAGATCTTTATAATATTCCATTAGACCATCCATACTACCATGAAATAATGGGATATTTAGATTTACGTAGTTATGACCTTGTAACTATTGCTGCACAAAGAAATGCTATTTTACTTTTAATTATAGTAATCTTGTTTTTGGTTACAGGGATAACTTGGATTGGTGTTAAATCTAAATTTATACCAATGGTATTTTACACAGATCGAAATGGTTCAATGGTTTATGGTGGGATTGCAACTGAGAAATTAGTGATCACTGAGCCGATGGTTGAAGATCAATTAGTCCGATATATTGAAGCATTGCGGCAGGTTCCAACAGACCTTGCGGTGCGGACCGAATATGTTCGTAAAGTTAAGATGTTAAGTGATTCTAGTGTGTACCACGATGTGGCTGTGCCAACTTTTGAGGAGCGTTATAAAGAAGGCGCGCCTAATATTTACATCAAAATCAGAAACATACTACCAATTAATGATACGGCATATCAGATTGATTGGGATGAAACCGTTGCGGGAAGTCCAATTACCATTTCATGGAAAGCAAGTATTTCGTTTACGATGAATAATGAAATAGACGATCCACTGATTCGCATATATAACCCTCTTGGAATTCAAATAAATGGATTGAACATCAATCAGGAGATACAAAAATAATGAAAAAAATAATGAAAAATTTACTATTAGGATTATTAATTACAACGGTATCTGTATCTGTTAGTTATGCAGATACGGCTGAGTCATCTCCAGCTAATGCACAACCTAAGTCAACACCAAAGAAAAAATATAAAAAGAAAGCAATAGCTGCTAATCCATACGGCACCACTAGATTCTTGAATTCAAATACTTTTGATG
>JAIEMU010000110.1 GCA_019751895.1 Sphingobacteriaceae bacterium
AATCGATAAAAATAAAAGCGCTAAAGGCTTTGTTTTTGATGGTTTCCCTCGCACAGTAACGCAAGCTGAAGAATTAGATACTTTCTTGCGAAGCAAAGGCTCAACAGTAGAAGGTGTGATTGCTTTAGATGTTACACAAGAAGAACTGAGTAAGCGCATTGCAGAACGTCAAAAAGTTTCAGGAAGAGCAGATGATGCTGCTGAAAAACTAAACAAACGTATCGAAGAGTATTTTAACAAAACCATTCATGTTTTGCCTTACTACGAAGCTCAAAAAAAATTAATTAAAGTAAATGGTATTGGAGAAGTAGAAACAATTTTCTCAAATCTTTGTGCTGTAATCGATACTTTAATTACATCAAGAGTATAAAAAATCATTTACCATTAGTTTAAAAATATGTCTCAAGGTTCAAATTTTGTTGATTATGTGAAAATTTGTTGCCGTTCAGGAAGAGGCGGTGCGGGTTCTACGCACTTACATAGAGATAAACTAACTTCAATGGGTGGACCCGATGGAGGCGATGGTGGTCGTGGTGGACACATTATTTTGAGAGGAAATGCTCAATTTTGGACCTTACTTCACCTAAAATACCGTAAACATATCATGGCTGCCGACGGATTAAACGGAAGCAGTGCCAAAAGTACGGGAAAGTCTGGGGCAGATGAATATTTGGATGTGCCACTGGGTACAATTGCTAAAGATGCAGAAACAGGACAAGTGCTTTTTGAAATTACCGAAGATGGAGAAACCAAAATACTTGTACCCGCAGGTAGGGGAGGTTTAGGAAATTGGCATTTTAAATCAGCAACTTTGCAAACACCTCGTTTTGCACAACCTGGCGAACCTGGGAAAGAACAATGGATTGTATTGGAATTAAAAGTGTTGGCAGATGTAGGTTTGGTAGGTTTCCCAAATGCAGGAAAATCAACTTTACTTTCGGTGGTTTCGGCCGCAAAACCTGAAATTGCAGATTATGCTTTTACCACTTTAGTGCCTAATTTAGGAATTGTTTCTTACCGTGGTAGCAAGTCTTTCGTGATGGCAGATATTCCCGGCATTATTGAAGGTGCTTCCAAAGGAAAAGGTTTAGGATATAGATTTTTAAGACATATTGAACGAAATTCGGTTTTGCTTTTTATGGTTCCTGCTGACACTAGTCGTACCATTAAAGAAGAGTATGAAATTTTAAAAAGTGAACTGAAAGCATATAATTCTGAATTGATGCAAAAACCACATCTTTTGGCCATTACCAAAGCCGATATGCTGGACGAAGAGCTAACGACAGAGCTTAGTAAAGATTTGCCAAATGTTCCCTATATATTCATTTCATCAGTAGCGCAACAAGGCATTGTAGAACTTAAAGACATGCTTTGGAAGGCAATTACCGAGGGGTAAAAAATAGCACATTTTATTGTAAAACAAGAAAGCCAATTTAATACTAAATTGGCTTTCTTTGTGTTAATTTATCCCTCTCAAAAGTCTATTCCAACGTATTTTGTTGAAGAATGAACCAAAACTATCCCAGCTCATCCACATAAATAAGGCTTTGCCTACCACGTGGTCTTCGGGCACAAAACCCCAGTATCTTGAGTCGGCTGAGCGGTGGCGGTTGTCGCCTAACATCCAATAATAATTCATTTTAAAAGTATATTTGGTTGCTTTTTTACCATTTATTAACCAATCAGCACCTACTTTTTCTAATTTATTTCCTTCATAAATGCGAATGCAACGTTCGTAAAGGGGCATGGTTTGGTCGTTTAATTGTACAGTCCATCCTGTTTTAGGGATAATAATCGGACCAAAATTATCTACATTCCATTTTCTATTGGCATCATGCGGGAAAATATCTAAATCAATTTCGCCTTCTTTGGCAACCTGAGGGACTGCGGATTGGATGAAATCTAATTTTTTTACTTCGTCCATCATTTCTTCAGAACCTAAGAAGTTGTATGTGTTTTCTCCAATTTGGGTAATGTCGCCTTGTGCAATTTTGAAACCCATGTTTTCAAAAACACTGAAATTAACGTTATTGTTTTTGAAAGTAACGGTATAATCAATTTGGCTTGTTTTTTTTGCAGGTTCGGCTTTCGAATTTAGATAAACCAATCCATTTTTCATGCTTATGGTATCGCCTGCAATGCCCACACAACGTTTAATGAAGTTTTCTCTTTTGTCAACCGGACGGCTAACTACGGTGTATTGTTCACGAATTTGTTCGCGATTTACTTGTCTCAAATCTTGGTAGTAATTGCCGTCTTGGCGTTCTACAATCACAGTATCTCCTTCTGGGAAATTAAAAACCACTACGTCATTTCTTTTGATATCGGATAAACCGGGTAATCTGCGGTATTTCCATTGTACACCTTCCCAATAAGCTTTTGTAGCACTTGTAAGTGGCATGGTATGGTGTGCGAAAGGAAAAGCAACAGGAGTCATCGGTATTCTGGCGCCATAGTTTACTTTGCTCACGAACAAAAAATCACCAATCAAAAGCGAACGTTCCATCGACGCCGAAGGAATGGTGTAGGCTTCAATAAAAAATGTTCTTACCAAGGTAGCTACCACCACCGCAAAAGTAACGGCATCTACCCATTCTCTTACTTTTGATTTTTTAGGAGCGTCTTCTTTTTTCTTTTGCCAAAATTTCCAATTCATAATTTCTTAATTTTTAAAATTAAATACATCAGCTACGCTGAAAAAACCTTTTTTGTTGTGTAACCATTCGGCTGCAATTACCGCACCTAGCGCAAAACCCGAACGGTTGTGTGCCGTATGCTTAATTTCTATTTCATCAATTTCTGAGCTGTAAACCACAGTATGCGTACCCGGAACATTCTCAATGCGATGACTTTCAATTAATAAATCATCTTTTTTGAATGCCTTTTCTGCATCTGTACCTACCAATTCATTTACCCATTCCTTTTTTTTGTCAATGTGTTGCAAAATACCTTCTGCGATGGTAATTGCGGTTCCACTTGGCGAATCCAATTTTTGGGTATGATGAATTTCTTCTACGAGCACATCATAGGCAGGGTAAGGGTTCATTAGTTTAGCCAAATATTTATTCAGCTCAAAGAACACATTTACCCCTACACTAAAGTTAGAGCCATAAAGGAAGCTATTGTTACTCGTTTGGCAATCTGTTTTTATTTCATCTATTTTTTCATACCATCCCGTTGTACCCACCACTATAGGTGTGTGTGCTTTGAAACAAGTGTGAATATTTGCCATTACACTACCTGGGGTAGAAAAATCGATAGCAACATCTACATTTGCTAGGTTTTCTGCTGTCAAGTCGGCCGTGTTTTCGTTGTTGATAATTAATACAACTTCATGTCCACGTTGCAAACAAAAGGTTTCTATGGCTTTACCCATTTTGCCATAACCCAATAATGCTATTTTCATAATTTTAAGGTGATTTTTAATGCAGGAACGCTGCCGTAAGCATAAGCACTACTGCTCGAATTGATGATGCTAGGCGCAATTTGCATGGATATATTTTTATCAACGTTGAAGTATTTTAATCTTGCCGATACGTAAGCATCAATGATATTGATGGCGTAAACGCCAAAAAAAGAAGCGATTACTACTTGTCTGTTTCGCTTTCTAATGTTTTTAGCTTCATTCAAATTGCTGGTAGGATAGCTTTGATACAAACCAGGCTTGGCTTGTCCGTTGTTTTCGCTGCGGTATTGCAATTCGGATAAAAATTCGCGGTATTTTTCGTTGTTTTCTACGTATGACATCGCCAATAAGGTGCTGCCACCGTAAATTAAAACAACCTTGCTAATGCTCCAAAGGTTTACATTGGTGGATAATTGTCCCCAACCAGGAATAATTGCCGATTTCACCCAAGCTTTTCGGGCCTCAACGATACCTTTGTTGATGTAAACACTTTTTGAGGTGTCTTGTTGAACGGTCTTTTTTTCTTGAGCAAAAAGTACAGAATGTGTAGCTAAGACAAAAAGAAAGATGTAAACAAGACCACGCATTACCAATCTAATAAGGCTATAATACGATTCAAATCTTCGTTCGATACAAATGGAATTTCGATACTTCCTTTTCCATTTTTACCTAATTTAAGTTTTACATTGCTGGCAAATCTTGAAGCTAAGTCGTTTTGAAGTTTTAATTGCTCCAACGAAATGTTGGTGTCTGTTTTTGGTGTTTCAGTTTTTGGGCTTTCGTTTCCAATGTTTCTTACCAATTCCTCAACTTTTCTTACAGACAAATCATTTAAGATAATTTCGTTGTGAATTTCCAATTGTTTGGCTTCGCTATTTACACTAATAAGTGCTCTAGCATGCCCCATGCTTATTTTTTTATCTCTAATCGAGATTTGTATCGGAGCAGGAAGTTTTAGTAAACGCAAGTAGTTGGTAACCGTAGAACGATTTTTCCCTACTCTATCGCCCAATTCTTCTTGTTTTAAATTACATTCTTCCATCATTTGTTGAAAACTTAATGCAACCTCAATTGCGTTTAAGTTTTCACGTTGAATGTTTTCAATCAATGCCATTTCTAGCATTTGTTGGTCATTTGCCAAACGAATGTAAGCAGGAATGGTGGTTAAACCAGCCAATTTTGAAGCTCTAAGTCTTCTTTCTCCCGAAATTAATTGGTAGCTATTTTTGCCATTGGCTCTTACTGTAATCGGTTGAATTAAACCTTGAACCTTGATAGATTCAGAAAGCTCGTTTAATGCAATTTGGTCAAACTCAGTACGAGGTTGGTAAGGGTTGGTTTCAATTTCGCTGATATTTATTTCACCAATATTAGTGGTTTTGTTGCCTACCTCAGCAAATTTCTCAGTATTTGGAGCGTTGTTGGTATTATTGGTATTGTTTTCAGAATCATCCAAAAGCGCACTTAATCCCCTGCCTAAACCTGTTTTACGTTGAAAAGATGTCATTTGAATGTATTATGAAATAGATGTTAAATCAGTTGTTTCTTCTTCTTTAGAAATCAAACCATTTTTTTTGATGATTTCTCTCGCTAAGTTTAAGTAATTGATTGCGCCTTTGCAAGTTGCATCATGCATAATTACCGATACACCATAACTTGGTGCTTCGCTCAAACGGGTGTTTCTTTGAATAATGGTATCGAACACTAAATCTTGAAAATGTGTTTTTACTTCCTCTACTACTTGGTTCGATAATCGCAAACGAATGTCGTACATGGTTAGTAAAATACCTTCAATTTTCAACTCAGGATTTAATCTACTTTGTACAATTTTAATAGTGTTTAATAATTTTCCTAAACCTTCTAAGGCAAAATATTCACATTGTACAGGTACAATTACGGAGTTGGCAGCTACCAAGGCATTGATGGTAATTAAACCCAATGAAGGAGAACAGTCTAAAATAATGAAATCGTAATCATCTTTTACTTTTTCCAAAACCGCTTTCATTTTGTATTCACGTTCTTGTAAATTGATCATCTCAATTTCAGCACCCACTAAATCGATGTGCGCAGGAAGTAAATCTAAATTTGGTGTTTCTGTTTTTTGAATCGCATCGTGCGGATGAATATCATTGATAATACATTCGTAAATGCTGTTTTTTATATTTCTAGGATCGAAACCAATACCTGAAGTTGAGTTTGCTTGTGGGTCGGCATCTACTAATAAAGTTCTGTATTCTAATACTGCTAAGCTGGCAGCTAAGTTAATTGCAGAGGTGGTTTTACCTACGCCGCCTTTTTGGTTTGCTAATGCGATTATTTTACTCATCTTTTTTTGTTGTTGGCTAGTTATCGTTTGTTTTTGATAGAATTTAACGTGTTTCTATTCTATCAAGTCCCTTTTTTAAGGTTGTGCTAAGGTACGAACTACTAAGGTTATTTTTGCAGGAATATTGCGTGTGTTTTAAACATGTTATCAACAATTTTGTTAATCTGTTGAGCGTTTGCAAACTATAAAAGAAAGATATTTTTAACGTTTTATAAACACTGAAATCTCGACCAAGTCTGGTCTTCATTCCCAAATACAAAATAGCCTGGGTGTGTCATTTCGGCAATATCTTCTATCAAACTTACCCATTCTTCAGCTTTTTGTGGGTTTTGGTCGGCTAATAATAGAATGCGATTATTTTTAAATGCCGCAGTATTTGGGTCTAAAATAGCAGGAATGGTTTTAGTTAACGTAGCCAAATCTTTCCCGCTTTCTAGGTAAATAATATAAACAGCTTCTTCGGTTTTTTGCACTTCAAAAGCGCCCGCAAAATCTAAAATTGAATTGATGATGGGGTTGATACGATTTTGGCTGTCTAAAACTAGAATTGGAAATTTGTCCATGAATTTTATTTTATGCGCCACAAGTTCTAATCGTTCTAGCAACTGCTCTTTTGTAAATGAATCGCTAATATTGTTTATTTGTGTGCTTAAAAAAGTCATCTTCGTTTTGCTTATTTGTAAATCTGTTTTGCAAAAATAACATTCTTTGGCATTATTTTTTATAAAAAAAATAGCCAGCAAATATTCAAATGCTGGCTATTTTACTCGGTACTTTAACGGTTAGTTTCCTCCGCCCATTCCGCCACCTTGGCTTTCACCTTGTTTGGCGTCGTCATTTTTAATTTTTTTCTTCTCTACAAATTTCAATTTACCAAATGAGTAACTGAAATTAATGCCTATTGAACGCAGAGGGTAATAGATGTCGGTAAATTGGTAAACTTCAGTAGATTGATTGGTCGTTCTGATATTTAGGTTTTCATGAAATGGATTCAATACATTGATGCCGATGCTTCCTTTCTTTTTAAGAATTTCTTTTTTCAGCGAGCCACCGTAAAAAAACATAGCTTTTGTTTCGCCTTGGAAAGTACGACGAGGGGAGTTGATGACGCCAAAAAGTTCAAAATTATATCCTTTTCCAAACGCATAAGCCGACCTTCCAAAAGCCGTATAATTGATTAATGTGCCAGTATTGATGCCAGTAGCTTTGTTATTTACTTCATAAGTGTTTAAACCTACATTGCTCATTAATGTCCATTTTGGCATTGGATTGTAAGAGCCAAATATATTAAAACCATAAGTTTCAGAAACTCCTACGTTGGTATAAGAGGTAAGAAGTTTGTCAACCCCAGCTTCTTTAATTCCCGAAACAAAACTTTCGATAATGCCACCTGTGCGGCGATAAAAAGCAGAAGCATTGATGATTGAACCCTTGATAAAAGTTGAATAAGCCAATTCATAATTGTCGCTTAATTCGGGTGCTAAGCCTGGGTTTCCTTGAATGATGCTAAATTGACTACTTTCATTTCTAAATGGATTTAAGAAACTTAAAGTAGGACGCTGTATTCTTCGGTTGTAACTTGCTTTTAAGGTCGTTCCTCCTTTTAAATTTCGAGATATAATTACACTAGGAAATAAGTTGAAATAATTGTTTTTGGTTTTGCTATTGTCGGCCGACAACCAATTTATTTCTGTGTTTTCAGCTCTCAATCCACCTTTTACTTGTATGCTTTTGGTTAAATTGAATGAAAGTATTCCATAAGCACCAGCTACATTTTGGTTGTAATTAAAGTCTCTAGCGGCCACATTAAATTGACTTTTTATATCTCTAAAAATACCTTTTCCGCCAATTTCTAAAGAGGTCGTTTTGTTGAAAGGGTAGGTATAGTCTGCTTGGATGGTGTATTCATTGTTTTTTCCGGTATTGTTGGTTTCTACCAAAACACCAGCTAAATTGTTGCTGAAAAAATTAGGGGTTCTCCCCGTTGATATTTGACCAGATATAGAAAACTCTTCACCTTCATTTTTGGTTGTTTTTTTGTAATCCACATTCCAATCCAAATTGTTAAAAGACATATTCATATCGCTTATGTTCTTAGCAGGAACACCATTGATTACATAATCCGATTCGCCAGGGCCACCATTGTTAAAGCGATTTACTTTTAAGTTGCTACTGATATTATTGTAAGCATTAAAATCATAATCCATGCCCACGCTGCCATTTATGCCATTGCGGTTCCAGTTAGAATAGCCGTTTTGAGTGATCTCGCTTGTTTTTATATTATTTACAAAGCTTTGATTGGTTACATTTACAATTGATTTTTGAGGATAAGCGTAATTTCCACCTAAACTACTGTTTACACTCAAACGACCTGTTTTTGCGGTGAGGTTAAAAGCACCATTGTTTTGACGGATACCTGCTGCACCACTGATGCTGCCGCTAACACCTTGTGCATTCGATTTTTTAGTGATAATATTGATAATACCTCCCGAGCCTTCGGCATCATATTTTGCTGATGGACTGGTAATTACTTCCACACTTTTGATTTGTTC
>JAIEMU010000079.1 GCA_019751895.1 Sphingobacteriaceae bacterium
TTGCTCGAATGATTGAGGGCGGCGAAGATCCTTCGTTTATTGCCCGTAGGTTGCTCATTTTAGCATCCGAAGACATTGGCAACGCCAACCCCAACGCTTTGCTATTGGCAAACAATTGTTTTACTGCTGTAAATGTAATTGGTTTTCCTGAATCGAGGATTATCCTTTCGCAATGCGTAACCTATTTGGCGAGTTCGCCCAAAAGCAACGCCACCTACCAAGCCATCAACCATGCTCAAGCTTTGGTAAAACAAACGGGCAACCTGCCTGTGCCGCTCCATTTGCGCAATGCCCCAACTAAACTAATGAAAAACATCGGCTATGGCAAAGATTACGATTACTCGCACAACCACGAAAACAATTTCTCAGCGCAAGAATACTTCCCCGAAACCCTATCGGGAACCACCCTTTACCAACCGGGCAACAATGCCGCCGAAACAAAACTAAGAGCCACTTTGAGAGAGAATTGGAAAGAGAAGTATGGGTATTGAGTGGTTGATTTTGTAGGGAATTATGATACCTTTGGGAAAATATACAAACATGCGTCAATCTACCGATGTTTGGTTGGATATGCGCATGTTTATTGCGTATATTTGGGGAGTTAGCAGCAAGTGTAAAAAGCGACACCAAACCGAAATTGTCTATTGCACAATATGATATTTATAGACATTAAGACGCATTAATGACTTCAAATATGTAAATTTGTCGGACTTACATTCATAAAAATGAGCAGAATAAAAATAAAGAATTTTGGACCAATAAAAAATGGCTGTGAAGCCAATGAAGGTTGGATTGACATAAAAAAGGTTACTTGCTTTATCGGAAATCAAGGTTCAGGAAAAAGTACTGTTGCTAAACTAATTTCTACTTTTACATGGATTGAAAAGGCTCTTGTAAGAGGCGATTACAACAAAAAGTGGTTTGAACGAAAAAACAAACTTAAGAATCAATACCTAAATTATCATCGTCTTGAGAATTACTTCAAAGTTAATGGTATTGAAAAAACTGTAATTGAATACGAGGGTGATGCGTTTTCTATTGTTTTTGAGAATGGTTCTTTAGTAATTAGTGAAGTACAAAACAAGGAATATCCACTTCCGCAAATTATGTATGTCCCAGCAGAAAGAAACTTCATTACGTACGTAAAAACACCAAAGGAACTAAAGCTTTCATCAGAATCTTTAAAAGAATTCTTGACTGAGTTTGACAATGCAAAAAATGAAATGAAAGGATTTGAAAGACTTCCTATTAACAATGTTGGTGTAGAATACGACAGACTTAATGATACTTTAAACTTAAAAGGAGAAGGCTACAAAGTAAAACTAACCGAAGCATCAAGTGGATTTCAATCGCTTGTACCATTATATTTAGTTTCAAGTTATTTGGCTAATTCTGTGAAAAAACAAAGTGAAACAAATAAAGAAACTATGAGCAGTGAAGAACTGCAACGCTTTAAAAAAGGTGTTGAAGATATTTGGAACAACAATAGTTTAACAGACGAACAAAAAAGGGTTGCTTTATCTGTTCTTTCATCAAAATTTAATAAGACAGCTTTCATAAATATTGTAGAGGAACCAGAACAGAACCTTTTTCCAACTTCTCAATGGCAAATGTTACAAAGTTTATTGAAATGTAATTCTATGAATAAAGGCAATAAGCTTATTCTGACTACTCATAGCCCTTATATCATCAATTATTTAAGTATCGCAATTCAGGGAGAATACTTGGAAAAAGAAATTAAAAAATCAGTAAACAAAGATGTTTTACTTCCTAAATTATATAGCTTAATCCCAAAAGACTCATTAATTTCTGCGAGTAATGTTGTTGTTTATCAGTTAGATGAAAAAGATGGTAGCGTTAAAAAATTGGAAACCATTGACGGAATACCTTCTGACAAAAACTATCTTAACGAAACATTAGTAGAAAGCAATTTGCTTTTTGATTCTTTACTTGAAATTGAACAAGAGTTATGAGTGTAAATTTTTTTGAAACAAACTGCAAAGAAGAATCAAGAAATGAAAAGCAGTTTGGAATATGTGATGACCAAAATGGAACAAAAGCATATACAGATACCACTGATAGTACAAAATGGATTGCTAAAGTTAAAAATTTAAAGGAAATTGACGTTTCGTTTACTGCAATCGATAATTGTATCATTGTTTTTAAAGAGGGAACTAACGATAAAGAAAGTTCTTGTGATGGTATGCTAACATTTTCTCAGAGTTTGTATTTGGTAGAACTTAAAAAACAAGGAACAGGTGGTTGGATTTCTGATGCAAAAGGACAATTGGAAAATACAATAAAATTGATTTCAGAAAATCATGACCTTGCCAATTTTCGCTACAAAAAAGCTTTTGCATGCAACAGAAAGCATCCAAGTTTTACTGTAATTGATACAGCAGAAAGAAAATCATTCTTTGAAAGGACAGGAGGCTTTAGAATTGATGTACAAGCAGAAATTGTAGTTAAGTGAAAAAGATAGAACACCAGCTGCCAACAGCCGTAACTGTTGCACAACCACCATTTTTTTTAAAATAAATTTCCATAAACCATAAAATTTCGACCTCGTTTAAGCACTTTTAAGCGAGGTTTGTTTTTTAGCTCACGCACAAAATTCTAAATAGCTTACAATCGAGTTTTTAAAGTCTGTAAATACTGA
Source organism: Sphingobacteriaceae bacterium (assembly GCA_019751895.1). Classification (GTDB taxonomy): domain Bacteria; phylum Bacteroidota; class Bacteroidia; order Sphingobacteriales; family Sphingobacteriaceae; genus Pedobacter. Next base: position 2,660 of record JAIEMU010000079.1, read on the forward strand.
CTTTATAAAAATCCCCACTTTTCGACATTACAAATGTCGAACAAACTTTATAAACCGCAAAAACCTGCCTAGCTATAGGTTAAATTTGTGTTTGTTAGTGGTCACAGACCCTGTGTTATTGCTTCGGAATTGCAAATTCCGAAGAGCAGCGTTCCTCAGGGTGACAAATCTGTTTTCAAAAATTATTTACGATTTAGAAAAGTATGCCCAAACATAAAAGCTAAATTTGTGAAATACTGATGAGCAACAAAAAGCAATTTTCAATGGAAAAGAAAAATGAAATAAAAATATTTGAGGACAAGAGGGTTAGAAGTCTTTGGGATGAAGAAAAAGAAAAATGGTTTATTTCCATTATTGATGTTATTGCTGTTTTAACAGAAAGCGTTGACCCTAACGCTTATTGGAGAAAACTAAAACAACGTCTCAAAGCAGAGGGAAATGAAACCGTGACGAGTTGTCACGGTTTGAAAATGCTTGCAACGGATGGTAAAATGAGAATGACCGATGTTGCTGATACGGAACAACTATTTCGTTTAGTTCAATCCATTCCTTCTCCGAAAGCAGAACCGTTTAAACTGTGGTTGGCAAAAGTAGCTGCTGAAAGATTAGATGAAATGCAAGACCCTGAGCTGAGCATTGATAGGGCTTTAGAACAATACATGAATTTGGGATATTCAGAAAATTGGATTAATCAACGTTTAAAAAGCATTGAAATCAGAAAAGAATTGACAGATGAGTGGAAAAAACGAGGATTAAAAGAGGGTGTACAGTTTGCTACACTCACAGATATTATTACCAAAGCTTGGAGCGACAAAACGACTAAAGAATATAAAATACTAAAAGGTTTAAAAAAAGAAAACCTAAGGGATAATATGACCAATACTGAACTGATTTTAAACATGTTGGCAGAGGCTTCTACCAAAGATATTTCAGCAGCCTTGGAACCCAAAAATTTTGAAGAAAGCAAAAAAGTGGCTAAACAAGGTGGCAATGTTGCCAAAGTAGCTTTAAAAGAGTTGGAAGCGAAAACAGGAAAAAAAGTGGTGAGTTCCTTGAATGCAAAAAACATCATCCCCAACAAACAAATTGGAGAAAAAATTAAAAGTTCAAAAAAGAAATAAAATACAACCCGCCCGCCCCACTTTTCGACATTTGTAATGTAGAATAAACTATCCTAGGTTTAATAAACCGCTAAAGCCTGCCTAGCTATAGGTTAAACTTGTGTTTGTTAGGGGTCGCAGACCCTATGCTATTGCTTCGGAATTGCAAATTCCGAAGAGCAAGAACGTAGTGAAGGATCTAAAAGAGAAAAACCAAACGTTTAGATGCTTTGCTCAGCAGGTAAAAAACTTTATTACAAGCCTAAATACACAAACATATTTACAGTAAAAAATTGAGGTAAAAATTCTGTTTGAGAAGAACTATTAAAATTAGGAAGGGTATAGCTATGGCTATGGTTGGTGTTAGCAGACATTGTTCCTGTATCGCCTGACATTGTATGTGGGTGCGACCAGTCGGCATCCGCTACTGTACCGTTTAACGGGTGCGTATGTGCTCCACCTGGCCCTGTCTTGTTACCCGTATTAGAGGAATGGGTATGAGGATCGCTAGCTCCTGTACTACCCTGAAGACTTATAGTAAATGAGGGATGTTCGCTCATCTGTGAATTTTCTGTATCTGTTGCTTCGCCCATTGCTCTTCCTCCACCAACAGCATCCCACCTTTTACTGTAAAAATATGTGTGGCTGTGATATCCTCCAGCATTTAGGATTATTTTACTTCCAGCATGAGTATGGCTACCACTAACTCCAGCAGTCAAACTTGCGTCATGCTGATGCTCTTTACTTTCAATGGTAGCGGCATTTGCAGCATGAAAGTGGTTACCGTCTAATGCAGCTAGCAGTGAACCCGCCGCATGGCTATGCTCAATATTAACAAGGCTAGAAGTTATGGCTAAAGTGACGTTTGGTAAATTGCTCTGCTGAATATAGTTCGAGCCCCCTACTGAATATGAACCCCCACGCAAATATCGATTCCTCGTATCCGGCAAAGACCCCACCATACCAAGAGATGCTGCCGCTGTTTGATGTTTTGTAGATAGGGTTGAAAGACTACTTCCATCCAACAAAACCCAACCATCATGATTTGTTTTTTGGTTAGACATTTTCACATCTCCAATTTCAAAAAACGCTATTGAGGTCGTAGCGCTAACGCCGTTAACAATAGAAGTTAAAATGGTATTTGTGTAGGTAAAGGTGTTTGAAGAATATTTTTCCATAATAATCGCAGTACTTGATATGCCGTTAACCGTACTGGTAAATATACCGCCAACCATTTCGATAGTGTTTGTATTAACCAATCTAGCTGTTACCGATATACCATTTATGGTTGTTGTTAATGTATTTTCGGTATCAAGGGCATTTATAGTTAAGCTCGTAATGAGGGTTGTGGTTGCCGAAACCCCATTTACGGTACTTGTTAGTGTGTTTAGATTTGGCGCCAATGTATTCGTAAATTTACCATTGAAAATTGCCGCAGTGCTCGATACACCGTTTATGGTACTCGTTAACAATCCATTGTTATGCACAATGCTGTTGGTTTGGATAATCGTCGCTGTTCTCGATACACCATTTACCGTAGTTGTTAATAAATTTGGTGATGGCGAGCTATTTAAAGCCACACTATTGATGATGGTTGTCGTTGCCGAAACGGTATTCACCTCACTTCTCAATACATTCTGGTTTGAGGTCAATTTATTGTCCGTAGAAACCAAATCATCAAAAACACTTGTAGCGTCTGAAGTTTTATTGTTTACCATCAGATCCAAGAACCCCCCAATGTCATTTCGAATTCTAACATTTGTAATGATTGTAGCTGTTCTTGATATTCCGTTGAGCGTAGCGATTAATACGTTTGGAATCGTGCTGCTGTCTAACACCAATTGACCAATAATTGAAGTCGTTGCCGAAACACCACTCACCTCTGAGGTCAATATATTTTGATTAGCGCTTAGTTGACTTTTGACTTTTCCGTCAAATATTGCTACCGTAGCCGACACGCCGTTTATCGTACTGGTCAACAAGCCATCTTTCGCTTCAATTGTGTTGCTATAAATAAGTGTTGCCGTACGTGAAATACCGTTTACCGTTGTGACTAGTATATTTTGGGCGCTAGAGCTGTTTAAATCCAAGCTTGTAATCGCCACTGCCGTTGCCGAAACCCCATTCACTTCTGTCGTCAATATATTTTCGCTTGAGTTTAAGGAACTGATGATTTTTCCATCAAAAATTACCGTTGTACTCGATACGCCGTTTATCGTACTCGTTAGTATCCCGTCTTTAGCCTCAATGCGGTTCGTTTGAATAAGCGTTACCGTTACCGACAAACCGTTTACCGTAGTGCTCAATATATTTGGTGTAGCGATGCTGTTTAATGCAAAGCTATTTACAATCACTGCCGTTGCCGATACGCCATTTATTGTGCTGGTCAATAAGTTATCGCTTGTGTTTAATGTGTTGGTAAATGTTCCATCAAAAATAGACGTTGTAGCCGACAAACCATTGACGGTATTGGTTAGTACGCCGTTTTTCACCACAAGGCTATTGCTTTGAACGATTGCTACCGTTGCCGATACGCCGTTTACCGTAGCACTTAATATATTCTCTGTGGTTTTGCTGTCTAAGGCGAAATCGTTAACGATCACTGCCGTTGCAGAAACTCCGTTTATGGTACTTGTCAGTAGGTTCTGGTTTGAAGTCAATGTGGTTGTGGTTGAACCCGAAATAGCGGTGGTGCTCGAAACACCGTTTAACACACTCGTTAAAACACCATTAAAGGCTACAATACTGTTGGTTTGGATAATTGCCGCCGTTGCCTCCACCCCATTTACCGTCGTACTCAATAGGTTCTCTGTTGCACTGCTGTTGCGCAACTCTCCAACAAGCACTGCCGTTGCCGAAATGCCATTGAATGTGCTGGTCAATACATTGTTATCTGATGTTAAGGTGTTTACAAATTCGCCATCAAAAATTGCCGTTGTAGCCGACACTCCATTGATGATGCTCGTCAACACCCCCTCTTTTGCCTCAATGCTATTCGCTTGAATAAGCGCAGCTGTACGCGAAACACCGTTTAAGATTGCTATCAATACATTTTCGGTGCTTGTAGCCTCCAAAGCAAGGTCTGTGATGATTGCTACCGTTGCCGAAACGCCATTTACCTCACTCGTGAATACGTTTTGGTTTGACAATAAACTGTTTGCAATTGAAACATTGCCAACAAAAATAGCCGTTGTGCTCGATACACCATTGATGGTACTGGTTAGTACCCCGTCTTTAGCCTCAATGCTATTCGTTTGAATCAGGCTTGCCGTTGCCGAAATGCCGTTTATCGTCGCAATTAATACATTTTCTGTTGAGCTGTTTAGCGCAAACTCTTCAACCACAAATGCCGTTGCCGAAACACCATTCACTTCACTCGTCAATAGGTTTTGGGTTAAGGCTAATGTGTTTACTAACTTGCCATCAAAAATAGCCGTCGTACTCGATACACCATTCACTGTACTGGTTAGTATCCCGTCTTTTGCCTCAATGCTATTGGTTTGAATTACACTTGCCGTTGCCGAAATCCCGTTTACCGTGGTGCTTAATATATTCTCTGTTTGGCTGTTTAGCGCAAAGTCTTCAACCACAACCGCCGTTGCCGAAACACCATTCACTTCGCTCGTCAATAGGTTTTGGGTTAAGGTTAAACTGTTTACGAACTTGCCATCAAAAATAGCCGTTGTACTCGATACACCATTCACCGTACTGGTTAGTATCCCGTCTTTTGCTACAATACTATTCGTTTGGATTAAGCTTGCCGTTGCCGAAACGCCGTTTACCGTGGTGCTTAATATATTCTCTGTTTGACTGTTTAGTTCAAAGCTATTGATCATCACCGCCGTAGCCGAAATACCATTCACCTCGCTTGTCAATAGGTTGTTGGTTGATGTTAAGCTGTTGGTGATGGCACCATCTATTGCGGTGGTACTCGATACGCCGTTTACCACACTCGTCAAAATACCATTAAAAGCCTCAACATGGTTCGTTTGGATTACAGTAGCCGTTGCCTCCACGCCGTTTATCGTGGTGCTTAATATATTCTCAATGCTTTGGCTGTCTAATGCCAAACTATTGATAAGCGTTGCCGTTGCCGAAATGCCATTCACTTCGCTCGTTAATAAGTTGTCGATTGATACTAAAGAATTTTTGATTTCCCCATCAAAAATAGCCGTCGTACTCGAAACCCCATTTACCGTACTCGTTAAAACTCCTTCTTTCGCTACAATACTATTCGTTTGAATAATCGTAGCCGTTGCCGATACGCCGTTTATCGTCGTGCTTAGTATATTCTCTGTTTGACTATTTAGCTCAAAGTCTTGAATCACAACTGCCGTTGCCGAAACACCATTCACCTCGCTGGTTAATAGGTTGTTGGTTGAGGCTAATGTGTTCGTGAATTTCCCATCAAAAATAGCCGTCGTACTCGACACGCCATTTACCGTACTCGTTAAAACTCCTTCTTTCGCTGTAATGTTGTTGGTAATCACAATTATTGCCGTTGCCGATAC
>JAIEMU010000190.1 GCA_019751895.1 Sphingobacteriaceae bacterium
AAATATTTCATAAGGTTTTGGTTAGGTTAAATAATAATCCAAGATAGAAATAAAATATTCAAAAGAAAATTTTCAAAAAAAAATAATTAGTTTAACAAGAAAAAATTAAAAGACGGGATAAAAAAATTGAACAACTAAAGGCTAATATTTTGTAGTTTCAACACACAAGACAAATCTATTTCTCGCAATTGTTGGCTATTGAGTTTGTTCCCCATAGTTCTAAATCCTATTTTTTCATTAGTTTCGCTAATGCCCAAGGGCAAAATACCTTCCTGATTGATGCCGCTAATTTTTCGTAAATGGTGTAAATTGAAGTTTTGTCATAGTGCTTGGCTATTTTCGCAAACGTAGAAGTTTTATTTTACCATCCTAAAAAACAAACAATAATCAAAATAAGGATTTGTATAGCTGTCATTTATTTATATTTTTGTTGAAAATTTTTATACGCATGGAAACTAAAAGCATACCAGTAGATTTTTTACCGATTATTTTTCAAATTATTGTTGCTTTGGGCTTCGTGGTGGTTACTTTGGTAGCTACTCATTTTTTAGGTCCAAAACGCAAAACAAGCGATAAGCTAAGCACCTTTGAAGCGGGTATCAAAACCGTTGGTAATGCTCGTCAGCCTTTTTCAATCAAATATTTTTTGGTTGCCATTCTTTTTGTGCTGTTCGATGTGGAGGTTATTTTTATGTACCCTTGGGCAGTAAACTTTAGAGAGTTGGGTTGGTCAGGCATCATTGAGATGTTTATTTTTATGGCCACTTTATTGCTTGGCTTTATTTACGTTATCAAGAAAAAAGTATTAGACTGGAATTAAAAATAAAGCCTTTGTTTAGATTGGTTATAAATAGCCAGCTCTTAAATCAATTGCTTTAAAATAGTGTAAATTTGTGGCTCAAATATCAATAAAGAGAGCCTTTTTTGTTTAAATCATGAGCGAAATAAAAATAGTAGAAGCGCCACCAGGCATAGAAGGAGCAGGTTTTTTTGCCACTTCGTTAGATAAAGTTATTGGTTTGGCACGTTCCCACTCGTTGTGGCCTTTGCCCTTTGCTACATCATGCTGCGGCATCGAATTTATGGCAACCATGGGTTCGCATTACGATTTAGGTCGTTTTGGTGCCGAAAGATTGAGTTTTTCGCCTCGCCAAGCCGATGTTTTGATGGTGATGGGCACTATTGCCAAAAAAATGGCTCCCGTTTTGAAACAAGTGTATTTGCAAATGGCAGAACCTCGTTGGGTAATGGCAGTAGGCGCTTGCGCAAGTAGCGGAGGTATTTTTGATACCTACTCGGTATTGCAAGGTATCGACGAAATTATTCCTGTAGATGTGTATGTGCCAGGTTGCCCACCACGTCCAGAGGCTATTTTAGATGGATTTTTGAAAATTCAAGAATTAGCAAAAAGCGAATCAGGAAGAAGAAGAGAGTCAGAACAATACAAACAACTGTTGGCTTCATACGGCATACAATAATGGCAGCGACAAACGAACAATTGATAGATTTATTAGCCGAACGCTTTGGCGATAAGCTAACCGAAGTAACACAACCTTATGGTGTGCTTACTTTTTCAGTAACCAAAAACGACATCCTCTCTGTTTTATCTTTCTTGAAAGAGAATGGAAAAATAGACTTCAATTTCTTAACCGACCTTACGGCGGTGCATTATCCAGATCAAAATGCAATTGCAGTGGTTTATCATTTACATAGCATGATAAATGGAATCCGTGTAAGGGTAAAAGTTTTCTTAAACGAAGCGCATCCAAGTATTGAAACCGCTTGCGGACTTTGGAAATCAGCCAATTGGATGGAAAGAGAAACCTTTGATTTCTTTGGCGTAAAATTTGAAAATCATCCCGATTTGAGAAGAATATTAAACATGGACGACTTAGGTGTGCATCCAATGTTGAAACAATACCCATTAGAAGACCCAAATAGAGTGGACAAAAAAGACGAATACTTCGGTAGATAATTAGAAATATGAAAATTAAAGCAATATTATTGATAGTTTGTGTATTCTTGCTATCGGAGCTTAAAGCTCAGAGTTTAGAGAAAACAATTGTTGGAAAGAAATACAATCTTAAAATCGAGTCAGGAATTTATAGAGTAGGGTATGATGTTTTTTTCAACCCTAATCTTGATAGTGAGTTTTCTAATATTGTCCTTGAGACTAAAAAAGCTGCATTTAAAGATATTCCATTTGTTAACGAAGCAGAAATAAAGAAAAACAATGAAGAAATGACTTCTGCAATGATTGAGAGCTTAAAAAATCAAAAATATAAAGTTCTTGGAAACAAGTTAATATTAGCTAATGTGGTGTATGATGCAGTTGTAAGTGGTAAATCTGTTTTTTTGATAGATGCAAAAGGAAATAGTAGCGAGTTAACTTTAATTGAAGAGAAACCAAAACAAGCCACAAAAAAACAAAAAAAATGAAAATTAAATTATTGTCAATATTAACGTTAACGTTGTTTTTTGCGTCTTGTTCAAAAAACTCAAAGGTTGAGAGTATGCTAGTTGGAAATAAATTTAAATTTTCAATAGATAATTATAGTTATAAGGAAGATGTGACTGTTTTTTTTAATGAGAATAGTAATATTGAGTACACTAATATTGATGTAGAGTTGGGTTCTGATTACAATAAATTATCAAAAATTGAACGAGAAAAATTAGAAAAATATTTTGCTAATTCATTACGTACAGCTCTTGAAAAAAATCAAAAATACACCATCGTAGAAGGAAAGTTTTTGTGGAATAATGAAACGTACGAGGTTTCAAAAAAAGAGGATGTTGTTTTTTTAACCGATTCAAAATCGGGAAAATTTTTAGAGTTAGTGCCAGTTAAATAAAAAGACGAATACTTCGGTAGATAAAATGAATATGAATCACAATCAGCCCGTATATACAGACAACGATCCGCAAAGCGAATTGGTAACCCTAAATTTAGGGCCTACACACCCAGCTACGCATGGTGTATTTCAAAATGTTTTAAAATTGGATGGAGAGCGCATTGTAAGTGGTGTTTCAACCATTGGTTACATTCACCGAGCTTTTGAAAAAATTGCCGAACACCGTCCTTTTTATCAAATTACACCTTTAACCGACCGCCTTAATTATTGTTCTTCGCCCATCAACAACATGGGTTGGCACATGACGGTTGAAAAATTGTTGGGCATCGAAATTCCTAAAAGAGTAGATTATTTGAGGGTGGTAATCATGGAATTGTCTCGCATCGCCGACCATATTATCTGCAATACCATTATTGCCCAAGATACAGGAGCAACCACTACCTTTTTGTATTTATTCCAATTTAGAGAGCATATTTACGAAATATTTGAAGAAATATGTGGCGCTCGATTGACCACAAATATTGGTCGTATTGGTGGCTTGGAGCGTGATGTGAACGACATCGCTTTCGCTAAAATTGAGAAATTTTTAAAAGAATTTCCAGTAGCTTTAAAAGAATTTGAAAGCCTTTTAAACCGCAATCGTATTTTTATAGACAGAACCAAAGGCGTAGCTTGTGTAAGTCAAGAAATGGCTTTGAGTTATGGTTGGACAGGTCCATTGCTTCGTTCTACGGGTGTAGATTACGATGTGCGTGTGTCGGAGCCTTATTCATCGTATCAGGATTTTGATTTTGAAATTCCAGTAGGTACCAGCGGGGATATTTATGATCGTTTCTTGGTGCGTAACGAAGAAATGTGGCAAAGTGTAAGCATCATTCGTCAGGCATTAGATAAAATAAAATTAGAGCCAAAAGGTGTTTTTCACGCCGATGTGCCTGCGTTTTATTTGCCAGGAAAAGAAGATGTGTACAACAATATGGAGGCATTAATTTACCATTTCAAAATTGTGATGGGCGAAATTGACGCACCAAAATCAGAAATTTATCACGCTGTAGAAGGCGGAAATGGAGAATTAGGATTTTATTTAATTAGCGATGGAGGCAGAACACCTTATCGTTTACATTTTAGAAGACCAAGTTTTATTAATTACTCGATGTTTGCCAAAATGAGCGAAGGCATGCTTTTGTCGGATGCCATTATCAACATGAGTAGTATGAACATTATAGCAGGAGAATTAGATGCTTAAAGTACAAGAACACAAAGCGGAATTTTCGACAGATTTGATTGCCAAATTTGATGAAATCGTAAAACGCTATCCAGCAGGAAAACAAAAATCGGCATTGTTGCCTATTTTGCATTTGGTGCAAGCTGAGTTTGGTTGGACAAGCGCTGCGGCAATGGATAAAGTAGCCGCCTATTTACACATCGAACCTATTGAAGTGTATGAAGTAGCCTCGTTTTATACCATGTATTTTTTACAACCTCAAGGCAAATATGCCTTGGAAATTTGCCGTACGGGCCCTTGCTGTTTGGTAGGCGCTGAAAAAATAATGGCGCATTTGGAGAAAAAATTAGGCGTAAAAGAAGGCGAAGTAACCCCTGATGGCATGTTTAGCTGGAGAGGCGTGGAGTGTTTGGCGGCTTGTGGTTTTGGCCCCGTGTTGCAAATTGGTCCTGAATATACTTTTTACGAAAACCTAACCGAACAATCGGTAGATGAGTTGATTGAAAATTTGAAGAAGAAATAAAATGAAGAGATTAAGTTTATTCTTGTTGATGTCGGTTGTTGTTGTGTTTGCAAAAGCGCAAACTTCAGTTGTAGATACCATTTATTCAAACAATGAAAAAATTGCTTGCTCGGTAAAAGAAATTACTGACGATGCGGTGAAATATATTTACGTAGGCGAAGATTTATTAAACACATTGAACAAAAATGCGATTCAAAAAATTGTGTTTAAATCGGGGAGAGTACAAAAATTTGCAAATTCGACGGCATTTAAGCAAATAAAATCGGTAGAGGAATATGAAAAAGTATCAATTAGTCAAGTAGAAAGCGAAGTAAAAGGTTTGTTTAAAATAGGCGAAGTAACCTCTAAAGCTGTTGGTTCGACCACGATGTCGAGTATGCAAAATGTAAGAGATAGAGCCTACACAAAAATAAAAATTGAGGCAGCTATGCGTGGAGCAAATGCCATTTATTTGACCCAACAAAACACTACGGATAATCAACCAGGTAATTATTTTACACCAGCAAAGGCTACGGAAACCAATTTGTCGGGAATAGCGTATAGTTCTGTGGTGCCTAATTTTGAAGAATTTAAAGCCTTAATAAAAGATAAAAAAGAATTTAATGCCGCTAGAAGATTTAAACTTTGGACAAGTTCATTTGAGCTGAAAGAAGAAAAAACAAAATCTGTTTTAAAGGTTGCAGATTTGATTTTTGAAGAAGGAACTATTTATATTATTGGCGTAACCGATAATGCGGATGCCGAAAAATTTAAAGTAGTATATTTTGACAATGAAACATTTACCATTATGTATCAAAACAAATCTTCGTTGTTTGGCGCAAGCATTTACAACGAACAATTTAAGTGGTAATTTTTTAAATAAATAGACAAAAAACAAAACATGTCACGTAAACTATTACTAGAACATATCAACGTACCGAATATCAACACCTTTGCGGTTTATCGTGAAAAAGGAGGATACCGTTCGGTAGAGAAAGCATTAAAAACTTTAACCCCAGACGATGTGGTGGAAGAGGTAAAAAAATCAGGCTTGCGTGGTCGTGGTGGTGCAGGTTTCCCAACGGGAATGAAATGGAGTTTTTTGGCAAAGCCAGAAGGTGTGGCTCGTTATTTGGTGTGCAACGCCGATGAGTCGGAGCCGGGAACTTTCAAAGACCGCTATTTGATGACCCACATTCCGCATGCTTTGATTGAAGGCATGATTGTTTCTAGCTTTGCTTTGGGCGCAAACACCTCTTACATCTATGTGCGTGGCGAGATGATGCCGCAAATTCGTATTCTTGAAAAAGCAATTGAAGAGGCAAAAGCAGCAGGTTTTTTGGGTAAAAATATTTTAGGTACAGGTTACGATTTAGAATTATACGTTCAACCGGGTGGTGGCGCTTACATTTGTGGCGAAGAAACCGCTTTGTTAGAATCCCTAGAAGGAAAACGTGGCAATCCACGTATCAAACCGCCTTTCCCTGCCATTGCAGGTTTGTATGGCTGTCCAACGGTGGTCAACAATGTTGAATCCATTGCTGCCGTTGTGCCTATCATCAACGAGGGTGGCGACGAATACGCTAAAATTGGTATCGGCAGAAGCACAGGAACGAAATTAATTTCCGCATCAGGCAACTTGGTAAAACCAGGTGTGTATGAAATAGAATTGGGCTTGCCGGTTGAAGAGTTTATCTTCTCGGATGAATATTGCGGCGGTATTGCCAATGGCAAAAGATTTAAAGCCTTGGTAGCAGGCGGTTCTTCGGTGCCGATTTTGCCAGCTAAATTGGCTTTGAAATACGAAAACGGTGAACCTCGATTGATGAGTTACGAATCGTTATCAGAAGGTGGTTTTGCAACAGGAACGATGTTGGGTTCGGGTGGTTTTATTGTTTTTGATGAAGACCAATGTATTGTGCGCAACACTTGGAATTTCTCACGTTTCTATCACCACGAAAGCTGCGGACAATGTTCGCCTTGCCGTGAAGGAACAGGCTGGATGGAAAAAATATTGCACAAAATAGAATCAGGACACGGCACCAAAGCAGACATTGATTTGCTGTGGGATGTGCAAAGCAAAATAGAAGGCAATACCATTTGCCCATTGGGCGATGCGGCATCGTGGCCAGTAGCGAGTGCGATTAGACATTTTAGAGATGAGTTTGAGTGGCACATCAACGAACCGATAAAAAGCCAAACCAGCAATTACGGATTGGCAAATTATGGGGTGTAGGGGTTAGATTTTTTTGATAGATAAAAGAAAAAATAAGAGATGAGTTCAAGAATATCATATTGTTCTGAAAAGAATACATTAAGTGTTTACCACAACAAAGAAGCATATGAGAGCGTAGATTGGGTAAACCTTAACAAGGAAGATAACTCATTAAAGGATACGAAAATTGATTTTTCTCAAACAGGTTTAAATTTAGCTTTAAACAAAGAAAACAATAGTTTTTTAGGTTTGAAAATAAGTAATTTTTTAGACCGAAGAGAAATGAATTACGTAGGTTTGGCGGCTGAAGTAGCATTTAAAAAGATTTTAGAAGAAAGCAATATACCTTGTTTATACGTTGGTCAAGGATTAAATTTTCAAGAGAGAAATTCCGAAATAAAATATTGCAATAAGAATATAAAAATTAAAAGACCAGATTATCTAGTTGTTTTCCCAGAGTTGGGCTCAATATTGGTGGATGTTAAACGACGAAAAAGAGTAAAATTCCAAATTAAAGCTAAAATAGAAGACGCTTTTACTTTAGGATATGAAGAAATAGACAACCTATATCAACTAAGAGAGTATTTGAATCTTCCAGTATGGGTAGCTTTTACTTCCGATAATAAGGAGTTTTTTATGTGTCAAGTTAAAATATTAAAAGAGATAAAAGATCGTTTTTTTGAAAGTTACACGAATGTTAAAAGGACAAAAAACTTAAGGATTTCAACTGAAATTATGACGGTATTTGGTGATAATAAATTGATAAACCCTCTTTTTTATTTTGATATGGAGGGATACACAAAAGCATTAATAAGTTTAGAGGTAGGGCAAGAACCAGATTTATTAGATGATGAAAAAGAATAAATAGGAAATTAAAACAACAACAAACAATATGAAAAAATTATTAATATTTACCGCTCTTGCATTTTTGGGAAGCAAAGGATTTGCACAAGCAGTTGACCCATTAAGAAAAGAGATTTTGACGTTGAAAAGTGAAATAGCTAAGTTGAAACAAGATACAACGGCTTTGAAAAGTGAAATAGCTCTTTGCGATGCACTAAAAAAATCTAAAGAGTATAAAGTTACATTGGGCAAAACTACTTTTAGTGGTGATGTAGTTTCATGTGTAGGTACAAGAAGCAAAGGAACGGTTAGAATTGATTTCTTGATTAACAACCCAGCAGAAGAACAAAAAATAGTTTTTTTAAACAGCAACAGTTCTACATACGTAATGGATAATTTAGCAAGCCCAAAACCAATTATTGAGATTGGAATAAGTACGCTTAAAAAAGAAGAGAAAGATTTTTCGAAAGATTTT
>JAIEMU010000061.1 GCA_019751895.1 Sphingobacteriaceae bacterium
GAAATAGATCAAAATATAAATCAGTTTATTAAAACCCATGAGTATTTTGATGTATTAGGTCAATTATATATAGAATTTTTAAGATATGCAAATAGTGATAAAGGTTTAGGAATAGTTTTAACTCCACCTCATATTACAGAGCTATTTTCTGAGTTAGCCCAAGTTAATAAAAACTCTATTGCCTTCGATAATTGCACGGGTACAGGCGGTTTTCTGATTTCTGCAATGAAAAAAATGATAGAGGACGCTAAAGGTGACACATCAAAAATAGCAGCAATTAAATCAAAACAATTAATTGGCGTTGAATATCAAGCGCATATTTTTGCCTTAGCTGTTTCTAATATGTATATTCATCAAGATGGTAAAACCAACATTATTAACGGCAGTTGCTTTGATGAGGTAGTAATTCAGGAAGTTAAAAATAGAAAACCAACAGTAGGGTTTTTAAATCCACCTTACAAAGCAGATAAAAAAAATGATACAGATGAATTAGAGTTTATTTTAAATAATCTTGAATGTTTAGAAAATGGCGGCACTTGTATTGCAATTGTTCCAATGCAAAGTGCATTAGCACAAACAGGGAAAGGTCTAGAGCTTAAAAAGAGATTATTAGATTTGCATACATTAGAAGCTGTGTTATCTATGCCAAATGAATTATTTTTTAATTCTAATGTTGGTGTTGTATCTTGCGTTATGGTTTTTACAGCTCATAAGCCTCACCCAAAGCACAAAGAAACTTATTTTGGTTATTACAAGGTTGATGGTTTTGTTAAGAGAAAAGTTCAAGGAAGAATTGATGCTTTTGGCAATTGGGATAAAATAAAAGAAAAATGGATAAATTATTATATTAATAGAAAACCAGAAGCTGGATTTAGCTCAAATAAAGTTATTACGCCTCAAGATGAATGGTGTGCAGAAGCTTATATGGAGACTGATTACTCTATAATATCAAAAGATATGTTTATAGATGAAATTAAAAAATATGTAGCCTTTAAGGTATTAAACTGATGAAATTAGTAGAGTTAAATAAAATATTCAACGTTCATTATGGTAATCAATTTGATTTATATAGATTGGAGACTAATGAATTAAGCGATATAAATTTTGTGTCAAGAAGCAGCCAAAACTTAGGCGTAGTGTCAAAAGTTTCTATGTTTAATGAGGTTGAACCATTTTCTGCTGGACTCATAACAGTTACATTAGGTGGAACATATTTATTAAGCTCATTCGTTCAACAAGATCCATTCTATACCGCTCAAAATATAAAAGTATTAACGCCTATAAAACCTATGTCTTTTAGTGAAAAGATTTTTTATTGTAATGCTATTAGCGCTAATCGTTTTCGTTATACATCTCATGGAAGAGAGGCTAATGTAACACTTAACACACTTCTAATCCCAGAGGAAGTTCCTAGCGAGTTTCTTGATGTTGATGTTGAACAAATTAGTAATTTAATAGTATCTGAAAAAAGTTTGAACAATGCAACCTATGAACTGGATGCAGAGAATTGGCAATATTTCTCACTTGAAAAATTATTTGATATACAAGGAACTAAGACCACCACAGTTTTAGAGCTTGAAGCTATTGGAGCTGGTATATTCCCTTATGTGACAACGCAAGCAAGTAATAATGGTGTCGAAAATTTTTATAATTTCTCTACAGAGGCTGGGAATGTTTTAACGTTTGACAGTGCAGTCTTAGGTTATACATCTTTTCAGGAATTACCATTTTCTGCAAGTGATCATGTAGAAAAATTAATACCTAAATTTGAAATGAATCAATACTCTGCTTTATTCCTAGTTACGATTTTAAATTTAGAGCAATACCGATATAATTATGGTAGAAAATGTAGCCAAACAAGAATTAGAAAAATTCAAATCAAGCTTCCTAGTAAAAATAACGAACCAGATTTTGAGTTTATGTGTGATTATATAAAATCTTTATCTTATAGTGGATCATTGAAAAATTAATCTTAATTAAGCCTAGCAATGCGTTTATTCAGTGGTGGATGAGAATTAAATATTTTTTGCTTTATAGTTAGTTTAGTTATTGATTAAAAACTTTTACTTACTTTAGGATTTACATTTGTTCAATGACAAAATTCATTTATGAATACAATGAATACAACTATACCTATAGACTTGAAAATACTAACTTAAACATATGAACTTCGGGTTTTATGCTTTTTATTCACTCTTATCCTTATCCTTATTTTTCCAAAATACATGGTTCATTTTGTATTCAATTTCATTAATTTTTTTAATTTCTCTATTTGCCTCATCGTTGGAAATTTTTCCTTTATTTAATTGTATTTTAATATGTTTTAGAGCACATTGTCGTTCAATTGATCTAGAATAGTTTAACTGTAGTCCACTAATAAATAATTTAGAAATATGCTTGCAAATTGACTCATGTTCTATACAAAATTTAATGAATGGCATTACTTTATCAGTAACGTCCTCCCAGTTTCCATCAGTATCAATTAACTTATCAAAATCACATGGCTTAATAAGCATATTTTTAGAGATATTAGTTCCTGCTATTTTAGAATCAGCATAAACCTTTCTAGCTAGTTCCGAACAATAAGAGGTATGTTTATTTGAAGAATACTTTGGAATAATTTTATAAGGTTGGTTTAAGTAATAGGTGCATCTCAGCTGAATATTATGACGATCTTCGTTTTGTAAATTACGAAATCTAATAACCCTCCAACCATCAACTGCATTAGAAAGTATTTCTGATACCAACCTATTCGTGACGCCAATATCTGGCATTGCATCTATACAAATAAAGTCTGCATGAACTATAGCCACATGACTGGATTTAGCCTTTGCATATGAAAAACACCTCTGATACATAAGCAATGACGCAGATGATATGGAGTTACCGCACATTAATATAATATCACCCTCCTGAAGTGTATCCTGGAAGCTGTTGATGGTGTTTGTAAAATCATTATCTTCATTAC
Source organism: Sphingobacteriaceae bacterium (assembly GCA_019751895.1). Taxonomy (GTDB): domain Bacteria; phylum Bacteroidota; class Bacteroidia; order Sphingobacteriales; family Sphingobacteriaceae; genus Pedobacter. The sequence continues at coordinate 2,969 of JAIEMU010000061.1, forward strand.
GAAGAATAGCACGATGTATACATAAATGTTTATCCGCCACTCCTGATAATCTACCAATGCAATCTAACTCTTTATCAGTCATACACTTATAAATTAACTTTAGCTTTTCGTATAAATCAGTAGCCTTGCCTTCTGTTGATATGCTTTGAAATAAATGAGATAGTGCGGATTTTTTAGCAATCCCCCTCATGCCAAGCTTTATCATCTCACCTTCACTCATATTGATTAAATCATTTATGAGGTTTTCACGTAAACTTTTAAATTCTTCCTTAAAATACTTTGGCGCGAATTCCATGAACTCTATAACATCTTTTTCTTTTATATGATTCTTAGTCAACTAAACCTCCATTTTGTGTATAAAAATCAAAGTGTAATAAACGTTGTACGCAGCTAGGTTTAACGTAATCTATTGACAGATTTTATAGCGCTGTCATCTCCTTGTGCCGCAGCCTTTTGATACCAATATAATGATTTCGGTAGGCTCTTGGCCACACCTTCTCCATTTTCAAACATATATCCAAGATTATATTGTGCAGCCATTAAACCTTGATCTGCAGCCTTTTGATACCAAAAAACCGCTTTACTTTCATCTAGAATGACACCTATTCCTTGTGAGTACATGATTCCAAGATTTAACTGTGCTTGAGCATAGCCTTGCTTGGCTGCTTTTTCATACCAATAAACCGCTTTAGTGACATTTTGTGCTATACCTTTACCAGTATCATACATTACTCCTAAATTGCACTGTGCTCCAGCATATCCTTGCTTAGCTGCTTTTTCATACCAATAAATGGCTTGATTATTATCCTCTGCTTGGGAATACATAACACCCAAATTATATTGAGCAGCTGCTAAACCATTATTAGATGCTTGTTGATACCAATAGAGAGCTTTACTGTAATTTTGTGCTACTCCTAGCCCATTTTCATACATAACCCCAAGGTTAAATTGTGAACGCGTATCATTCTTATTATTTTGTACTGCTTCTGTGCATATTTCTATAGCAGATTTATATTGTTTTGTATCATATAAATCGCTGCATGGACTAGCGTAACCAATTGAAGCTATAACAGTTCCAAATATAAGTAATACTAATTTATTTAATTTTATCATTATAACTGTCTCCATTCTAGTTGAGAAAAACGCTATTCTTATTTTGTGAATAGTTTAATTTAAACTCAATCGAGATATTGATAATTCCAGCTAGAAAGTGCTACAAATATACTTCAGGTCAAGTGAGCGCAAATGAACTAATTTTTTAAATTGATTATATTACGAGAAAATGTACTATTCTAATCCAACATTTGGAGTTTAAGATGTGAATAAATTTACAAAAAAAGTTAACACTTCCATTGTTTGATAACAATGCTCCAAAAAATTGATGGCAGATCAACTGGCCATCAACTAAAGATGGATAAGCCATAGATAAATAACACTGGCACCACCAGCATAACTAGCAAAACGCTAAGAACCACATATGTAACAATAGCGTAAAATTTTAGTCCTGTCATTTTCAACCGCATCTATTCAAATAGTCTAGCCACATTTATTGTTATGGAATTATTAATCATCTGTATGGTATATATTACCGCTCAAACTGCTATATGCTGGATCTGTATCCCAATCATTCTTGTCACTATTTGATTTAAATCCAACGTCAATATCTTTTATCTCTTGAGGTATTTTATCAAAATTAGCTGATGAAATAGCAAGTAACAAAACTGATATAACGACTCCAATCATCAGGTATATACCAATATTTTCAACTATAAATAAAGGCATTAGCATTGTAAATCCCAAACAACACCAAGCAAATTTGTCTTTTTTCATCATCAATTTACTTCATAAATTACCTGGATTTCTCATCGGATCTAACTCTCCTGGTACATCTACATCACTATATGCAATCACGCCCCAATCATCATCTTGCTGATCTTTACTAAACACAACTTCCATAACTTCTTGTGGTATATTTATTGAAGGTCTAACAAATAATAAAATTGATATAATTATTCCAATAGTCAGACATACACCAATGTGTTCAACTATAAATAACGGCATCACCATTGTAAACCCAAAGCAGCACCAAGCAAATTTGTATTTTTTCATAATATACCCATTATTATATATAATGGGTATATTATACCACATTCAACCAAATAAGTTACTAAGATCAGATGGTTATCATTTCCCCGAACCCCATGTTGTAACCTTTCCAGCTTTAGCTTTTTCCACCGCATTATTTGTAATGCTTGCCAATGGAGTAGGTTTCACAATTGGTTGATTATGCTCTGAAGTTTTTTGATTAGTTGAGTTAGTGGTTTTATTAGCATTATTTCTCGTATTTGAATTTTTATCCTTAACTTCTACCTCTGTAGGAACTTCAGTTACGACCTCTTGTTTGGTATTATCACCTCCATCTAATCGAGTAAATCCTTGATTTCCTAAATGACGGTTCTTTCCTGAGCCATCAACTATAGGCGTTATTTCATTCATAGGCATTTCAGTAACTAATTTATGCATATCTGCAATAGTTTGAACTTTGGCTTGATCATAACTCATTCCTTCAGCAATATGTTGATTAAACTTATCACGCATTACTTGATTAGTATCACTTTCAGTTGCTGAGTTAGATTCAGAGTTTTGCGCCATTTTAGAATAAGTGTCAACTTTTGAGGATGCAGCTTTAAATGAAGACAATGTCTGATCAGCCTGTTGAGACTGTTGTTGAAATGAAGATGTGTCAGAATATCCTTTAGCATGTGCATATCTTACCGCTATTTCATTTGCTGCGGCTTGTCCAACTTCACTATCAGATTTAGATTGTAACTGATCACGATGTTCAGATGACCAAGATTTATCGGCTTTCAACAATTTACCTATTTGAGCAGCCACTTCCCCACCAATAACGGCACCAGGAACGGCTCCCACTCCACCAAATAATGCACCAATTGCTGCTCCAGTAGCAGCGCCAACGCCTTTTAAAATTGTACCCGTATTAACACTGGCTCCAACCTTATCTGATGACGCATCACTTCTTGAGCTAGTACCACCCTCCTTACTACCAGCACTATCTGTTGCACTAATTGCTTTAGTAATATCTTTCTTATATTGTTCAGAACTATCATTACCTTTTGCACTATTCAACAGATTAGAAACAGCATGGCTATTGGCTGTCGCGCTTTCTTGTTGCTGTGCTACGGCATTATTCAACGCAACTGTAGTGGTTGCTTGTTTACCATGTGTACTTGTAAATGTAGACAATAAGCTCATTTGATCCTCTTTGGCAGTCGTTACGCCGCCCTGAGTATCGTAAGTAACTCCACTGCCCTGTGTTGTTGTTCGATTTTCTCCAATTTTTGTAGTTGTGGTGGTATCTCGATTACCGCCAAAACTCATACGATTAACATCTAAATTACCAAGAGCTTCTTGTTTACCAGCTTGGTCAGCTGCATTGTTAGTTGAGCCTGTAAACGTTCCAACCGCACTAGCGATTGCCATGCCAGCCCGCTGTAAAAACATCCAAGATAAAACAGGAACCAGTGTTGTTAAATATCCAGCGGTTGAGACAATTCCATCATTTATGTCGCCAATTTTATAGAAGTTACTCATTGTAAAACCACCATACTGCAAGGCTAGTTGCTGACTTCGGCTCGTTGCATAAACTGCAATAATTGAATTGAAAATAGCATACAGTATCGGCCACGTTTGTAACCAAAATAATATTTTAAGATATTCCATTAAAATACCAAATCCAACAGGTAATAGAATTAAAAAAATCAATAATGGAAATATTGCATAAGTTAAACATTCAGCTACGACATGTAACCAAACTAGCGAAACTGAAGCAAATTGACTACCTTGTCGCCATGCTGTCGTTTGTTGATATTGAGCTTGAGCTTGATAAATTGAATCTGCCATGGCGGCATCTCCCCATTGCGCGGATCCAGCAGCAGTGGCATCTTGAATTGCATTCATCATCATAGCTTGTTTTAATGAATTAGATTGCTGCGTCGTTGCTTGCAATACGTATGCACCATCAAGGGTTTGAATAGTGGACTCTTGAATTCTCATTTGAGACATTAAAATTTGACTGTTATTGTTCCAATCATTTATTACATCATCACGTAATGTTAAACACGTTACCGAAACACCGTTAACATTAACGTATCTATTTTGTAGAAAATTTGTGCTTAAACCCATTATGGCTGAATAATAGTTTGGTGAAGTTAAAAAAACTTTTTTAGTTATTCCACTCCAGGTTGAATTAATTGGACCAGCAGCAGGAATTAAGCACTCCTGTATAAATGGAAACACTGAACTAGATGAGTTCATTGGTTCAAACCTAGCTACTTTGGGTAAACTATTATAATAGCTGGATCCAAAGGCAACACCGTTACCACTATAAGCCGTTGCGGCATTCATCCCACCACCAAGAACATTTTCATACATCTCGGTTAATCCATAGCCAAGTGTGGAAGTAAACCAGCCAAAGATACTTAATGACCATGGTGCTCCTGAGACTGAATAAGTAGCTTTGGTAATTTTATCTTGAATTTCTAATGTTGTTTTGGGTACAATAAGAACAATCCAAATCATTGCAAAACGTAAAAACCATGTCCAGTCAATTGCACCTGGAGAGCCATCTTTACCACGCGAAGCAAATCCCCCCATTGATATCCAAATCACACCTAAAACTGCAGAGATTCTCCCTAACCAGAGTATTTCTGAATGGTGACCAAAATCAAACAAAATCGACATAGACTGAAACAAACTATTTAAATACTCTCCACCGCCATATGTATAAATTATAGGTGTCATTGTTTATTCCCTAAGAAGGTTGATGAAAATGCCAATGCCTGGCGTAAATCTGGTGATACGTTTTTATTGATTGCTTGCTTAACCATAGCTAAGCGCTCAAGAACTTCATTTGGATCGTATTTATTGGTTTCTCTATCTTTAACAATTTGAGCTTGAATTATTTGAATTTGATCTGCTAAATTCTTTCTCATCGCATCCAACTGAGCAGATTGTTGAGCTGTTACACCACCAGCAAGCGCGCCCATTTGTTGATTAACATCAGTTGATATTGTGGTGTAAATATTCAAGAAAATTTCATGGATCGTCATGTCCATGTATT
>JAIEMU010000133.1 GCA_019751895.1 Sphingobacteriaceae bacterium
GTCACTTATCAGTCTGGAGAAAATAGAAATCCAAACCTCATTGTCAGCAATTATTGCTGAACGTAAAAAATTGGGCGAAAAACTGCGGTCACTTCTAATCAAGTCGAAAGAATTGGAAAAAGAATTAACCGCTAAAAATATTAGCATTTCTGCGGATGTCAATTTGGTTGAAACACCTTGCTGTTTTAAATAATCAGAGGTAAGGACAACACCCCTTGGCGTATTGTTTAATACGTTCTTTAATATTGCGCTGTCTTGCATTGGTATATCCATTATACTGGTAAATATAATACATTAATTATCTAGTAACACTAGATAATATCACATATTAATTTACTAAATCAAGTAAATATTATATCAAAATAATCTAGCATTACTAGATTTTATGGTTATATTATTTATGAAATAAAAAATACTAGACTTGACAACATGTGATAAAATCTTCATAATTGATTTTGTTTGTATAAACGTTGGCACTGCAATCTACTTGTAGATTGCAGTGCCAACCACTAAAATTAAGCAAATGGGTTACTTGCCGTTACTGGTGTTTGATTCTCTTGAATTAATTTACTTTCCTCTGCCTGTTGAATTTCATGAACCTCTCGTGAAGTTGTTAATAGTGATCTAAATGCAGGACTGTCCTTATCAAATGAACCATTCATAACTTGCATCATGCCTGTATGAGCGCGATTCGTCGGTCTGCCAGAACATAGTAAAAAACACTCTCTATCTCTTAACAAGTTAAGCATATCCTTGGTGATTTTTGGCACGTCTTGCTCACGATAGCTTTTTTTGCCAGTTCCCCTATCAACCAAAGTAAATCCTCGCTCTGTCTGCTGAGTTTCAACTTGAACTTTGACTATACCACCAACCTTTTCTAATTGATCAATAATAAATGGATCATTAGAACCATAGACATAACTGTAGCTGCAATTAGCAAATAGTGTACCTATCATATCCTGACTCGTAATGTTTAGTTGTGGCGCTTTTAATAACGCGGCTGTTTGGTATGCTACTAAACAATGAATACCCTTCCCGCCTCCTTCAGTAAATACCTCAATCAAGTCTTTATTCACATACTTAAAGAACTCATCGGCAATTAAACAGATTTTCCGTTTACGATTTGGCAATTTCAACAGTATCGAAATTATTGCCTGTATAATAGGATAAGATTCTTTAGTTCTAGTTTGTAAATACCAAACTCCCCCATTCGCGATTAGCTGATCAATGCTAATTCCGCCTTTAGCATTGATGCAATCCCAATCTGCTAAAATTTGTAAACTAGTTTCAATTTTAGATTTTTCATTATCTTTAGCAGCTGGATTAAAAAACAGTTCATAGCAGGTAGTCATTAAATCTCGAATAGTTATCTCATTCTGATTATTTGCCACAAACTGAGCTAAGCTTAATGCGATGCGTTTCGCTTGCTTCTGGTAATAGTCCGTTGCCATATCAGATGTCTCTTGAATATTACATAACTGTAAAATTATATCTTGAAGCACATCCACATCTTTGGTTTGTAAAATATTTAGTTGTGGTAGAGTTGAAACGCCAAACTCCATATAAGTGTATGGCTGCTCTAAATTACTCGCTGCTTTATACAATAATGGTGCCATAACATCATCACCACCATTTTTAACATCAAGCATAATAATAAATTCATCAAACATCATCATTTGTACCGCTAACGGCTGGATACCGAGGTTTTTACCTGACTGGCTGCGACCTAAAAACTGGGCATGTTTCTTATTAAATTTAGCATATTCTTCATATACTGGTTGATTATTTTCAGCATCCCAATTCAAAAAAACTAATTGTTTATTTACTTTAAAGTATTTAACTGGATTATAATTTTTAGGCTGAATTTTATTTATTTGTTTAGCAAGTTGCTCCGTACTCATGGTGCCGCTAAAGCTGGTTTTAGTAAAGTGACTAATCAATATTTGAAGCTTGGTACCCCATTTACGTTTTACAAAAATATACCCCAGTAGCGCAACGCTAAAACCAATAGCAAAACACACTAGCAAATAAATAAGCGTATGCTCTAAAAAATCCTCTCGTCTGTTCGCCTGCATCTGGCGACCATACTCATTAATAATATCAGGGAATGGTACGTATAGCAAATAGCTGGTTAAACCAAAGTATCCAAATGATAATCCCATACCAACTCGATTGATAAAACTCAAAATAATATTTTCAGATTTTAAACTTTTCAATACGAGCCAGTAGAAACACCCCGATAACATAGCCACCCAATAAATATTTGGAAATAAAAATACTTTGTTATACGGCTGAATAAAAAAATATTTGATTAAAAACATAAATGCTTGGTCTAAAAAATTTTGCATAATAAGAACCTTTATAAAATAAAACACACATTAGATAAGACGACTGGGAACCATAAAGCCATTGCGGCGGGTCTTAAGTTTAAGCAAGCAATGGCTTTATGGGGCTAGCTCATTCAGAGCGCAGCCTCCGTAGCGCAAGCGAAGGATGGGGGTGCCACTTAGTCAACAATCGCCCAACGATTGTAGCAACCCCAGTTGCGGTGACGTAGTGGGGGCTTGCCCGCGCCATTCGCCTGCCACAAAACAGCGCCAGCGCCCCCTAGGGTTTTGTGAGCGAGGCCTCCCCAATTTTTAGTAACAAACAAGTCGGCAAACGCAAGTGCAGCTGACGCAGGGTGTTACGGCGCATTTCATAGAAGTTTTTGCTAAGCTAAAAACAGCGATAAAATGGGGAGGCCTCGCTCAGGCGGGGCGAATGGCGCCAATAAAAATAACAAGGTATGAGCCCTAGCGAATAGCTACAAACCCGCGTCCAGCGGTAGGTTGTAGCGTGCCTTGTAATAAGAAAACAAATAATAAAACACCATTTAATCGTTGTTTTAAGTCGTTGTCTGTTTGACACGAACCAAACCACGAGCAAGACAACGAATAAAAAAAAGAGCTAACTATTTCTAGTTAACTCTTCATAAGCTTTTTTTATAAGCTTCTTGAGGTGAGCCTCAAGCGCTTCATCAAGATTAAGCATTAAACCCTTCTCCTTTGCAGCAATCTTGAGTTGTTCAAGTTCCGTAATAACTTGATGAGAAATTTTAAGCTTTAACTCGGATTTGTTTTCAATTGATTTAATTAATACCATTACATTACTCCTAAAAATTAAACTAATTTTAGTAAATAATTTTGAAACTCATCAAAATTAACGAATTCAAAATATGATTTATATTCATCAGAAAAATGAATATTTTGGTGGTTTTTTCCTTTCAAAATAGTTACTGAGCATAATGCATTGCGCATTACTTCTGCATTAAGATTATCTACACAAACGAATAAAACTTTACTAAATTTACCAGATAAACAATCGGCTAAACATTTAACAATTTTACTCTTTAAAGATTCTAAATTATAACGATTGCGTTGTAATTCAATGCTGATTTTTAAACTATCACTAATAATCAATCCATCTGGATAACTTTTATATTGTTTAGTTTGGATTAACTCATGCTCAGTTATCCATTGAATATTATTATTGATTGCCGCAATATGAAGCTGTTGGACCTTTTCATTGTGCATAAAACTTTGAATTGAAATACGAGGAAGATGATTTTTTTTATTTTCTAGCCCTAATTCTAAATAGGCTAATTTAGTCAAAGTATAAACTGTCCGATATCCAGTATTGGTAACAAATTTATTTTTAGAAACTAACAGATCATCAGACATGCGATCTAATAATCTGCGAGAGTATTGAAGTGAAAGTACCTGAATTAAATTTGTAATATTATTAGCTGTTGACCACTGAACTAACGATAAATAATTAATTATTTTTAACCTACGAATATTATTTAACTCAATTTTTTGGTGGTAGCGAAGAAAACTTATTTTATTATTTATAATCATGACATCTACACTTAAAAAAATGGTAACGTCGTAATTATAACGCATTATTAACACACAATAACGCTATTTAACTCACAACTACATTATTTTACTCTCATATGCTATTAGAAATAGTCTCGACTGATAAGTAAAATAGGTTAGCATAACCGCTAAAACATACATAAAACACCCCTTCATTACTTCAAATGATGCCACGGCTAAAACTGGTTCAACATAAAATAATTTTACATTTAATTGGAAGTATAGCTGAACAAAATATGCAATTAACATCAATAAAATCTTTATAACAATCTGATTTATTTTACTCCAAGTATTCGTTAGAGTTTCAGAATTTATTTCACTTATTTGTAAATCTGTGAATTTATTAGCTTTTGACGTCTTTAAAAATAACATAATACACAAAATAATTATCGACAACATAAATAACAAAAGCGATCCACTATATATTACAGAAAATTCAGATTTAAAATAATCTAAAAAAATAGAAAGAATAATATTAAACGCAATAAAATGAAGATAAAATTCTCTAATTACAAAAACTAAATCTCGAATAAAGAAAAATTTCACATTGTTAAGAAAACTTTTTATTTGCAATTTATTTTTACTATAAGAATTTTTCATACGATTTAAAATAAGTTCTATCATCACATAACCCCCCCTGAAAGCCCGTATCTTAATCTACCAATTACACACTTTAAAATACTATTTTCTTCATCATTACTTATCTTTAATATAACCTTATTATTACAATCAAATAAAATCGTTGTTGAAATATTTTTTTCCACTTTATATATAAACAAATTATTATTGTCATTAAATAAATAATATTTATTAGAAATGAAATACCCTGAGAATTTTTCCACAACCCAAACACCTTTTTCATTAAATGCTGGAGGAAACAAACTAGTTTTGAGCTCAATTATAAAAATATTCCTCTTAGTAAGCCCCATTTGCTCTAAAAGAAAATTAGGCAATGCCTGTGAAGATATTTTTCTTTTTAGTAATGATGCCATCGGGTCTTTTGGTATTGGTTCACCTTCAATGATTAAAGGACATTCAAAAGTTAACTCATTATTATTTGGATTTTTATCTAAATCACCTGCATCTAGCCCCATTAAATGCTCAATGTTTCGAGCTACTTTATCGCCAAATGGTCTTTCACCTCTAACTATTGCATAATATTGATTTACATTAATATTATTTACCTTTGCAAACTTATTTATTGAATTATCAAAAAATTCTTTAATGTATGATAAAAAATTAGCTATCCTAATTTCACTTAATTCCATAGTTATACCTATCAAAAATAAAATAACTCAAATTAGAGTTATTTGTGTTATTATAACTCTTTAAACGAGTTAACAAATCACATTAACTTGAATAAAGTATTATACAATAATTTTTAACAGGATATAAGACAATGTCTCAGAAAAAAAGCGAAATACTTCAAAAGTCAAATTTAAATTTAGATGACGATACAATGTTAATGGAAGATGTATGCGCATATCTAAAGTGCTCTCCAAGCACTGTGGATAAATATGTAGCCCAAGGCAAATTTCCAGCACCTCGTAAAATACTCTCACGAAAGACATGGATAAGAGCAGAAGTTGTTGATTGGAGAAATAAGCAGCTACATAATTAATCGCAGCATACGATGGAAAATATCTCTTGCCTCATTTCTGAAATGCAGCAATTTGGCTTAATCATTAATTATTCAAATATTAATACATCTGGTAAGCTTCAAAGAGTAGCAACTCAAGCAAAACCTAAAAGCAAAAATGGTTGGTATGTCATCCATATCAATGACTTTGGAGTTATAGCAATATATGGAGATTACCAGAAAGATTATAAGCCAATAAAATGGACTAATTTGACTAAAATAACTCCAGAGCAATCCCAAAACTTAAAAAACAAGATGAATCAAACTAAAATTGAAGATTTTATTAAGAAAAAAGAGATGCTGAATCAAATTAATTTATTCTATGCAAATAAGGTTCGTCCAATGGAACAACTACATAAATACCTTGAGTTAAAAAAGTTAAATCACTTTATGTTTAAGGAGCTTAGTGATCCACTTGGTCTCACTAATGATAAAAAACTAGTTATACCAATCAGAAATATCAATAATGAACTAATGGGGCTACAAACAATAGATATTAATGGTAAAAAATTAATAGTTAAAGGCTCGCAGAAAAAAGGAAATTTTTATGCTATAAGTTATAATAATATCAACATTAAAAATGCAGAAATGATTTTTATAGGTGAAGGATTATCTACAATGGCTAGTATACATATAGCGGCACATAAAATTAACCAAAACATACGCATATGCTCCATTGTAGCAATAGATGTTTATAACATCGAAGCAGTATTAAGTAATATCTTACCCCACAATACTAAAGCTAAAATAATTTTAGTTGCTGACAATGACTGCTCAAGTGAAATAAATATTGGTGTGGAAACCTGTACATCAATTCACAATAAATATAAAAACAAGATTAATTTAAATGTCTATATACCTAGAGCAATATGAATAAAAACCTTAAAAGCATTGACGCAAATGATGTATTCGCACTCTATGGCTCAAGTGAGTTAGAAAAACAAATAGAAAATTTTATAATCTCAGATTCATCTAACCTCGCTGAGAAATGCATCATTAACTATGATAATAAATTAGCTAACATTTTAGACAAAATTACATCCAATTTAGATCGAATTGAATTCATAGATGTTTTGTCATCGGAGTATGATGATGATTTAAATAGATACACTCAACGTTCTGGATTTATTAATATCCCTAAAAGCTTAGTAGCAGTAGTTGTAATTGATAAAATATTACAAAAAGCAGAACTTCTTAATATTAATATTTGTAAGAAAAACAATGAATCATATATCTACAATGGTAAATTTTGGGAAAAATTTGAGCTTGATGTATTAAAAAAATTCCTTCATCAGTCATCAATCGCCTTAGGATATTTAAAATCAGAAAGTAAAACTGCTGTATTTCAAGAGTTACTAATCAAAACATTTTGGTTAAATGCTGAACTGCCTTACCTTCAAGAGAACACGAACACACTAATTAACTTGAGTAATTGTACATTAGAAGTAACACATGATCAAGTTAATTTAATCCCACACTCTGCTGACCACTTTATGTTATACCAACTCAATTTTAATTACGAAAAACAGGCAAAAACTAACTTATTTTTGACATATTTAAATAAAGTATTACCTGATATAGAAAGCCAATTAGTACTCCAGGAATGGACTGGATATCTTTTTATAAAAAATTTAAAACTTGAAAAGTGTGCAATTCTGTATGGTAGTGGACGCAACGGGAAGAGTGTTTTCTTTGAAATTTTACTTGCGTTATTAGGAAAAAACAACGTTAAAACATTTAGCCTAAAGCATTTACAGGAAGAACACAATCGAGCTGCACTGGATGGAAAAATATTAAATTACGGCAGTGAAATTAATAGTGGGATTGATCCAGATTTATTTAAACAACTGGCTAGTGGTGAACCTGTTCAAGCACGTCATAAGTATGGGGCACCATTTGAAATACATAATTATGCCAGAATGATGTTTAACGCTAACGAATTACCAAAAGATGTAGAACACACAGATGCATTTTTTAGAAGGTTTTTAATTATACATTTTGATCAAGTTATTCTTGAACATGAAATGGATACTGAGTTATCTAAAAAAATAACAAGCACAGAACTATCTGGAATATTAAATTGGATTATCGAGGGAATAAAGAGATTGCAAGCTAACAAGCGGTTCACCTCATGTAAAAAATCACAGCTACTATTGTCATCATATAAAAAAGAAAGTGATAGCGTGGCGCTTTTTATTGAAGAAAATAATTATGAACCAAATATACACCACAACATCTTATTAAAAAACTTATTTAATGAATTCAAAATGTTTCAAACAGAATGTGGCTACAGTAAAATGTCAGATAGAACTTTCAGCAAACGATTAAGACAGCTTGGCTTTAAAATCGCTAGAGGTACAGATAATAAAAATTTTGTTTTCTTAAGCAAAGCTAAATAATAAACGAGTCTGTCATAAATTTTGTGCTCAAGTCTGATTTTAGTTAAACTAACGCTAATTAATAGGACTTACGAAATGGCAAAAAACCCTCATCTTACTCAAGACAAATTAAATCTATTAGCTC